>NZ_JABBDR010000056.1 GCF_018854495.1 Acidithiobacillus ferruginosus | reverse complement strand
CCGCGCCCCCGCCTCAGTAGCACACTACGCCATATCAGTCTCTGGTTTTTCCTGCTGGCGGGTCTACTGGAACAGGCCAGTCACGGGGCCTATTACGCCTTCTATTCTATCTATGCGGAACAGCATGGTCTGGGCAGTGCCGCAATCGGGATGCTGTGGGGTTTTGCCGTACTCTGCGAGGTAGCCTTTTTCTGGTGGGGCGATCGTCTTATCCGGCGCCTCGGCGTACCACTGGTTTTCACCGGCGCCTTCGCGCTGACCGCTCTGCGCTGGGGCGTGATCGCCTGGTGGCCGGGTTTGGTGTGGATCATACTAGTACAAAGCCTCCATGCGGCCAGCTATGCAGCCTTCCATCTGGCGGCGGTACACTGGGTATCGGGGCGCTTCCCCGGCGCTCTGCGCGCCCGGGGTATGGCGCTCTATGCCAGCGTCGTTTACGGATTGGGCGGAGGGCTGGGAGCCCTGGGGGCGGGCTGGGCCTGGGCTCACTGGGGCGGGCGGAATACCTTTGCCGCGGCGTCGGCGCTGGCGCTCTTTGGAGGGGTGTTCCTGATCCAGGCATTACGGCCGGCACCCACTCTTGAAAAAGAGGCCGACTAATCCCATTTCCTGAGCAACACAACCCACGGGAGCCACTCAATGCGTACCGATAAACTGACTACCAAATTCCAACAGGCTTTTCAGGATGCCCAGAGTCTTGCGCTGGCGCAGGATCACCAGCAGATGGAGCCCATCCACTTGCTTGCTGCTTTTCTTGATCAGGAAGGAGGTATCGCTCGGCCACTCCTGTCAAAAGCCGGCGTGCGGGTCGATGCCCTGCGTAATCAGTTGAATCGCGCGCTGGAGTCCATGCCGAAAGTACAAGGGCACCCAGGCGAGGTGCAGGTAGGCCGCGATCTCACCAACATGCTCAATCTGGCCGACAAGATAGGCCAGAAGCGCGGCGACACGTATATTTCCACCGAACACTTCCTGCTGGCCTTGATGGACGACAAGGGCGAGGCTGGGCGCCTCCTGAAAGAGGCGGGTGCCACCACCAAGGATCTGGAACAGGCCGTCCACGATCTGCACGGCGGGGAAAAAATCAATGATGCCAATGCCGAAGAGCAACGTCAGGCGCTGGAGAAATACACCATCGACTACACCGAGCGGGCCAGCCAAGGCAAGCTGGACCCGGTGATCGGCCGTGACGACGAAATCCGCCGAACCATTCAGGTATTGCTGCGGCGCAGCAAAAATAATCCGGTGTTGATCGGTGAACCAGGTGTGGGCAAAACCGCCATTGTCGAAGGCCTGGCACTGCGCCTGGTTAATGGCGAAGTGCCGGAATCTTTGCGCGATAAGCGCCTTCTTGGTTTGGACTTGGGGGCACTGATTGCGGGTGCCAAGTTTCGCGGTGAGTTCGAGGAACGTCTGAAGTCTTTATTGAACGACCTGGAGAAGAGTGAGGGTAAAATCATTCTTTTTATTGATGAAATCCATACACTGGTGGGGGCAGGCAAGGCCGAGGGCTCCATGGACGCGGGCAATATGCTCAAGCCGGCGCTGGCGCGCGGCGAGTTACATTGCATCGGTGCCACCACACTGGATGAATATCGTAAATATATTGAAAAAGATGCGGCGCTGGAACGGCGTTTCCAGCGGGTGCTGGTGGATGAACCCAGTGTGGAAGACACCATCGCCATTTTGCGTGGCCTGAAAGAACGCTATGAAGCCCATCATGGGGTACGCATTACCGATCCGGCGCTGGTCGCCGCAGCACAGCTTTCACACCGCTATATCACCGACCGTAATCTGCCTGACAAAGCCATAGATCTGATGGACGAAGCAGCCTCCCGCATTAAGATGGAAATCGATTCCAAACCTCAGGAACTGGATGAACTGGAGCGCCGCATCATTCAGTTGAACATCGAGCGCGTGGCACTGGAGAAGGAGAAGGATGAAGCCAGCCGTAAGCGCCTGGATATCCTGCAGGCCCAAATCAACGAGTCAGATCGCAAATATCAAGAGCTGGAAGAAGTTTGGAAAGGCGAAAAGCTGGCTATCGAAGGCACCTCACAGATTCAGAAAGAACTGGACCGAAAGCGCGTCGAGCTGGACACGGCGCGTCGTGCCAACGACTTGGAGCGTATGGCGGAACTGCAATACAGCTCTATTCCGGCATTGGAAGCACAGCTCCATGCCGCGGAAATCCATGCGCAATCGGCAGGTTCAGGCACCAAACCCACCCTGTTGCGCACCGAGGTGGGTGAGGAGGAAATCGCCGAAGTAGTGGCCCGCTGGACCGGCATTCCTGTCTCCAAAATGTTGGAGGGCGAAAAAGAAAAACTCCTCAAGATGGAGGAGCGTCTGCAGGCGCGGGTCGTGGGCCAGAGCGAGGCGGTGGCCGCGGTATCCAACGCCATTCGCCGCTCCCGGGCGGGACTGTCTGACCCCAAGCGTCCCAATGGTTCTTTCCTTTTCCTTGGCCCCACGGGCGTCGGTAAAACGGAGTTGACCAAGGCCCTCGCCGAATTCCTCTTCGATAGTGAAGACCATCTGGTGCGCATCGACATGAGCGAATTCATGGAGAAGCATTCGGTGGCACGGCTCATTGGCGCGCCTCCGGGATATGTAGGTTATGAAGAAGGCGGCTATCTCACTGAAGCGGTGCGGCGCAAACCATATTCGGTCGTATTGCTGGACGAGGTGGAGAAGGCCCACCCGGAAGTCTTCAACATCCTTCTGCAGGTATTGGATGATGGTCGGCTCACCGATGGCCAGGGGCGCACGGTAGATTTCCGCAATACCGTCATCGTCATGACTTCCAACCTCGGCTCCGACCGAATTCAGGAATTCAGTCGCAAAGGGGACTATGACGGTATGCGTGTGGCGGTACTGGACGTGGTGCAGGATCACTTCCGCCCGGAGTTCCTCAACCGCGTTGATGAGTTGGTCATCTTCCATCCCCTCACCGCGGTGCAGCTCCGTGAGATTACCGGGATTCAGATGGGCTTCCTGCGGGCACGCCTGCGCGAGCGGGATATGGATCTGGTGCTCAGTGATGGCGCACTGGATCGTCTGGCCGAGGTCGGCTATGACCCCGTCTACGGCGCCCGCCCCCTGAAAAGGGTGATTCAGCGGGAGATTGAAAACCCCCTCGCCCAGAAACTCCTGCGTGGTGACTTCGGACCCGGTGAGATTATTGAAGTGGTTCTTGAAGGAGACAGTTTTACCTTTGTCGGACAGCGGGTGCACTGAGTGTGCGCCGCGAAATAGTGGCGGTCTGGCCGATGATGTCGGCGTAGAACCGTTACGGGTTCTGCGCCACGGGGATGCGCCAGCGGGCGCGCCAGGCTCCCCTGGGTGGTCACCAGGATACGCAAGGCGGACCCCTGCCAGAACAAGATGGCACCTTGATGACGCTGCGCACACAGCGCACAGAAGTGCTTATTATCGCTTTACGGCACCCAGATTCTGTAAGGTGCCCTCATCTTCCAGCGTGCTCATGTCTTGGGTGACCTCTTCACCACGGGCAATGGAGCGCAACAGGCGGCGCATGATTTTACCGGAACGGGTTTTGGGCAGAGCGTCGGTGAAACGGATATCGTCGGGTCTGGCGATCGCACCGATCAGTTCGGTCACCTGCGCGCGCAGCGCCGCACCCAGTTCATCACGATCGTCACCCTGATGCTGATGCTTCAGTACAACAAAAGCACAGATGGCTTCTCCTTTGATTTCATGCGGAATTCCAACAATCGCTGCTTCCGAGACCGCAGGGTGCGCCACCAATGCCGATTCCACCTCCGCCGTACCCAGACGGTGCCCGGAGACGTTGAGCACATCATCGATACGCCCCATCACCCAGAAATAACCATCCGCGTCGCGGCGCGCGCTGTCTCCGGCAATGTAGTAGCGATTATCAAACTTGGCCCAGTAACTCTCTACATAGCGCTCCGGATTACCCCAGACGCCGCGCAGCATGCCTGGCCACGGCCGATCAATGACCAGGTAGCCACCGGCATTGGGGGTGGTGATGGGGGCGCCATGGTCATTCACAATGCGCGCGCTGATGCCGGGGAGGGGTAGGGCGCAAGAACCCGGTTTGTTGGCTGTCACGCCAGGTAACGGCGCGATCATGTGTCCTCCGGTTTCCGTTTGCCACCAGGTGTCGGCTACCGGGCAGCGCCCACCGCCAATCTGTTGGTAATACCACATCCAGGCCTCCGGATTCATGGGTTCACCCACCGAACCCAGAAGCCGCAGACTGGAGAGGTCATGGCGCTGCGGCCATTCATCGCCCATTTTCATGAAGGCGCGTACCGCCGTAGGGGCGGTATAGAGAATGCTGACGCCATGCCGTGCAATCATTTTCCAGAACCGATCCGGTTGCGGATGCATGGGCGCCCCTTCGTAAAGGAAGACGGTGGCACCGTTGGCCAGCGGACCGTAGACCACGTAGCTGTGGCCGGTGATCCAGCCGATGTCCGCGGTGCACCAGTACACATCTTCTGGCTTGATATCGAATACCCAGCGAGTGGTGAGCATCGTCCAGAGCAGATAGCCCGCACTGCTGTGGAATACACCCTTGGGTTTGCCAGTGCTACCCGAGGTGTACAGAATGAAGAGCGTATCCTCCGCTTCTATGGGCAGGGCAGGGCAGTCAGCACTCACGTCGGCGACAGCATCCTCCCACCAGATATCGCGGCCCTCCTGCATGTCGATATCCGCCCCGGTACGGCGCAGGACAATGACGTGCCGTACGGAATGTTCATGCTCGCGCAGCAGCGCCTGATCCGCATGGCGTTTGAGTGGCACCACCTTTCCTGCACGCCAGGCACCATCGGCGGTGATCAGCACCTTGGCATCCGTGTCCTCCAGACGGTCCTTGAGGGCCTCCGCCGAGAATCCGCCAAACACCACGGTATGGATCGCCCCAATCCGCGCGCAGGCAAGCATGGCGATAATCGCTTCCGGTACCATGGGCATGTAGATCGCGACCCGATCCCCCTTTTGCACCCCCTGATGTTTGAGTGCATTGGCAAAAAGGCTCATTTCCCGATGCAGTTGTGCGTAGGTCACGGTCCGCACACTGCCATCCTCGCCCTCCCATATCAATGCTGCTTTATGGCGTGTGGCACCCCGCAGGTGCCGGTCCACGCAGTTGTACGCTACATTGAGTTGACCGTCGCCGAACCAGCGATAGAAGGGTGCCTGATCCACCTCCAGCACACGCTGAAACGGGACATCCCAGTCCAGATGCTGACGCGCCAGGTCCCCCCAAAAACCCTCGGGATTCTCTGTCGCTTGCCGGTTTAGGCGAGCGAAGGTTTCGGCATCCATATTGGCCTGACCGGCAAAATGGGCGGGAACAGGGAAGGATCGTGTTTCGGATAAGGCAGAGTCTATAGATGTCGACATAAAAAAGTACCTGGTGAAGTGGTTTATACGGTTGAACAGGCGTCCGCAAACATAGCACCGCGCACACATTGTTGCCACTCCACCCTGCTCAAAATCTTACACCGCCGCTGCTTCCTGTACTTTATTGCCTTCCAGCACGTAGAGTTCAGCTTGGGTAAGTGCCGCAGGCGTCCCAAATAACACCAGCACGTCCCCAGGTTGCAGTACCGTATCGGGAGACGGTTCACGTCCACGAATTCCGTGGCGTCGTACGGCCACTACGACCACTCCAAAACTGGTGAGGTTCAGCTCGCGCAGGCTGAGATGGAGGGCAAAAGCGGTTTCACCTAGCGCAATGGAAGCCAGTCGCGCCGAACCCTGGTCTTCACCGGGTTCCGAGCTCCCCCAGAACGCTCCCCGGAAGAACTGATAACGCTCTTGCCGGAAACGCCGCACTCGACGCAGCACCGTACTGATCGGGAAACCAAGCAGCAACAAGGCCTGTGAGGCCAGCATCAGAGCGCCTTCGGTTACTTCCGGCACGACCTCATCGGCGCCGGCGGCCTCCAGTCTCTCCAACTGGCTGTCGTCGTGGGCCCGCACGACGACTGGCAGGTCCGGGCGTAATTCCTTGATAATGGACAGGACCCTCTGGCTGGAGGTGACGTTCGCATACGTAATGACTACGGCCCGTGCAGAAAAAATGCCTGCCGCCTGCAACACATCGCGACGACTGGCGTCGCCGTAAAAAATGGACTCGCCCGCCGACTGCGCCTGGCGCACCCGTACCGGGTCCAGATCGAGCGCCACAAAGGGGATACCCTCTTCCTCCAGAACCCGCCCCACACTCTGTCCCACCCGCCCATAGCCGCAGAGCACAACATGGGCCTGCAAATTTGCCGAACGGATATCCGCCAGTTGCTGATCACGATGGTGGCGATAGCTGCCCACCATTTGACGGGTCAACCATCCGTTACGCTCCACCAGAACAGGTGCGAGCATCATGGACAGGAGCATGCCGCCGAGAACCGGTTGCAGCACATGGGCAGGTAACAATTGATACTGGTTGGCTAACGCCAGCAGCACGAAACCAAACTCACCCGCCTGAGCCAGTACAATGGCTGAGCGCAATGCCACGCCTGACTCATAACCGAAAAGACGTGCGAGTCCCCAGACCAACGCGCCCTTGAGCAGTAGAATCATGGCCAGCACGATTATGACCCAGCCCAGATTCGCCCACCACGCCGGCAAATCCACGAGCATGCCAATGGTAACGAAAAAAAGACCCAGTAAAATATCGCGAAAAGGTGCGATATCCGCTTCCACCTGATAGCGGTAAGCCGTCTCGGAAATCAGCATCCCCGCTACAAAAGCACCCAGTGCCAGCGATAATCCCGCCTGTTCGGTAATCCACGCGAGTCCGAGGGTCACCAGCAACACATTGAGCATGAACAGCTCTGTCGACTTTCGATTGGCCACGAGCTGAAACCAGGGTCGCATCACCGGCCGCCCGACCACCAGCAGGACCAACAGCACCAGCACCGCCTTCAGTCCGGCCATGGCCAGGTCATCTGCCAGATTGTTGGCCGAACCGGCAAGCGCAGGGATCAGAATCAGTAACGGGACTACGGCGAGATCCTGGAACAGCAGCACACTTACGGCGATACGCCCATGCCGGGTCTGTATTTCCATTTTTTCGGCCAGCGCGCGCACCACCATGGCAGTGGATGACATGGCCAAAATTCCACCGAGGATCACCCCCGTCTTCCAGGAAAGCGGGATGAGCAATGCGATGCCGACAAAGACCAGACTGGTCAGAACGACCTGAGCCAGTCCCATGCCAAATACCAGGCGGCGCATACTCAGGAACTGCGCGAGACTGAATTCCAGGCCGATGGTAAACATCAGAAAAACCACCCCGAAGGCGGCAAGCTGTCGGGTGCTGGCAAGATCGGGCACTACGGCCAGGGCGTGCGGACCTAGAATGACACCTGTCAAAAGATATGCAAAGACTGCCGGCAGACGCAGGTGGCGCAGAAAGCCAACCAGCAGCACTCCGGTAGCCAAGAGCAGGATGATCGTCAACAGGCCGTGGTCTTGCATGTTCCTCCTCGGACATGGCAGTGCCCCTCTGTAGGGGCACTATCTGATTTTTGCAGCAGGAATAGGGCAGGTGTGAGCCTGAAGAAAGAGCAGGGTGATGGCACCTTATAGGAAGGTGCCTGCTTTCTGTTATCATAGCCGCAAAAGGAGGAGTACGCATGTATATCGTCACTGGCGGGGCCGGTTTTATCGGCGCCAATCTCGTGCAGGCCCTCAATCAACGGGGCATTACGGATATTCTCGTCGTCGACCATCTGAGCCGCGCCGACAAGTTTCTCAATCTCACCGATCTGGAAATTGCCGACTACATGGAGGCAGAAGCTTTTCTTCGGCTGATAGAGAACAAACATCTGAAGGGTGTCGACGCCGTTTTCCATGAAGGCGCATGCTCCGATACGATGGCGACAGATGGCCGTTATGTCATGGAAAACAACTTCACCTTCAGCAAGGTGCTGCTGCATTGGTGCCAACATCATGATGTTCCCTTCCTTTATGCCTCCAGCGCCTCGGTCTACGGCATGACTGGTGTCTTTGTCGAGGAGCGCTACGCCGAATCGCCCCTCAACGTCTACGGATTCAGCAAATTTCAGTTCGACCAGTATCTCCGGCAGATCTGGACGGATTTGCGGGCGCCGGTACATGGCTTTCGTTATTTTAACGTCTACGGTCCACGCGAGTTTCACAAAAACCGCATGGCCTCAGTGGCGCTGCATTTTTACAACCAATACCGGTTGGACAACCATGTTCGCCTGTTTGCCGGGTCTGGCAGCTATGCCGATGGTGAACAACGGCGTGATTTCATTTATATAGACGATGTGGTTTCCGTCAATATGCATTTCCTGGATCACCCGCACAGCGGAATTTACAATGTCGGCACAGGACAGGCGCAGAGTTTCAACGAGATGGCAGTCGCCGTCATCAATAGCCTGGAGCAGCGCGCAAACCGCCCGACACTGACCCTGCCCGCACTGCAGAAAACGCAGGTCATTCGTTATGTCGATATGCCAGAAGCCCTGAATGGTAAGTACCAGAGCTTCACCCAGGCGGAAATCGGTAAACTGCGCGGTGCGGGATATGATAGAACCTTTCTGACCGTGGGACAGGGTGTGGATCGCTATGTGCAATGGCTCGCGGAACGGGCGACCTGATGGAAGGCAGAATACTTATTACCGGTGCTGCGGGTTTTATCGGTTTTCATCTGGCGCGTCGTCTGTTGGCCGACGGATGGGTTGTCAGTGCGATAGACAACCTCAATGATTACTACGATCCCGGCCTGAAACGCGACCGTCTGGCGCAACTGGAGGGGCACCCAGCCTTCCAGTTCCAACCTCTGGATCTGGCCGATCGGGGGGGTATGCGGACGCTTTTTGCAGGCCCCCACTTTGATGTCGTCGTCAACCTCGCGGCTCAGGCAGGGGTGCGGCACTCCCTGAAAGCACCGCACAGCTATGTGGACAGTAATGTCGTTGGTTTTCTGAATGTGCTGGAGGGCTGCCGGGCGCAAGGTGTCGATCATCTGCTTTTCGCTTCTTCCAGTTCGGTATACGGTGCCAACAATCGTTTGCCTTACAGTGTCCACGACCCGGTAGATCATCCGGTCAGCCTTTATGCGGCCACCAAGCGGGCGGGTGAGCTTATGGCGCACAGCTACGCTCATCTTTATGGTATTCCCAGTACTGGATTGCGGTTTTTTACGGTCTATGGCCCTTGGGGGCGTCCCGATATGGCCTATTTCAGCTTTACGCAGAAAATCCTGGCCGGGCAGCCCATCCCCGTATTCAACCACGGCCAGATGCAGCGCGATTACACTTATATTGATGACATCATCGAAGGGGTGGCGCGACTCATTCCACATGCTCCAGAAGCGCAGGATATCTGGCCGGAGGACCCTGCAAGCAGTGCCGCCCCCTTCTGCATCCAGAATATCGGCAACCACACACCCGTTGCACTCACGGACTTTATCCACATTCTGGAGGAGTGCCTCGGCAAGTCCGCGCAAATTGAATGGCTTCCCATGCAGGATGGTGACGTGGTGGCTACCTATGCCGATGTTACCGAGTTACAGCAGAGCGTGGGCTTTGCCCCGGACACCCCTTTACGGGCAGGTCTCCAGCGCTTTGTGACCTGGTATCGCCAGTACTACGGCTGACAGCCCGACATTCTTAGAAACCGGGGTAGCTCCATGAATAGACGCGCGCATCAACCACTGCACCTGCTTAGCCGGACGGAGTTTCTGTGGCGACAATTACGCTATGCCGGTGCTGCCTTGGGTTTTATGCTGCTTTCCCTGGGAATGGGCATGCTGGGCTATCATCTGTTGGCGCATATCGACTGGATCGATAGCCTGCTCAATGCGAGCATGATTCTGAGCGGTATGGGGCCCGTTGCCAGTTTGCATGGTACCTGTGCGAAACTTTTCGCCAGCGTCTACGCCTTATACTCAGGGGTGGTCTACCTGGCGGTATCTGCAGTACTTTTATACCCATTGGTGGAACGACTTATGAAAATCCTGCACCTCCAGGCACTTCATACACCGTCTCCGGTACAGGAAAAACACCACCCGGAATTCTCGGAAGACGAGCGATAACCGGGAGGTGTCGGCCGGCACACAGAACCAGGACACACCATCAAGGGCGTCCTATTCAGTGTGCGGTCTTGCCAGGCTGATATACGGAAGAGGTGGCGGAGGCAGCGATGTCCGCGGCCTTCTCTTCAATCCAGCTACGGCCGGACCGGAAACTCAACCAAGACTTTCCCTCGTAGTCATATAACTTGCATTCCTTGAAGATACGCCGAATCTCAAAAAAGCCGAAGCGCGTTTCATGAATGTACTGGCCGTACTCCGCACGTAAATCTTCGTAAGCCCCCTTCAGGCGATAGAAGGGTATCCGTGGGTCAACGTGGTGCGGTGTGTGGATCAGGATGTTATGGATCAGGTACTCGCTGACCTTGGAGCAACGTACGATTATGCTGCAATAAAGCTGGCCAATACTCTGGCTCCATTCCTCTTTTTCTGAGAAAAATGGCACATTGGGATGCGTGTGGTGGAGAAAGACAAACAGTGCGATGTAATAGTTGAACACCAAGAAAGGCAGAATAACGGCCGCAATGATGCCCATTGGACCGGAGATCCAGTATGCCAACGCGGAAAAACTTATAAAAAACACCAGTGTTATCATCTTACTATAGAAGAATGGCCAATAATCTTTGTTTTTGGCGTCTACTTTGAAACGGACCATGCCCGGCCACCAGATCCGCAACAAGTAGTGCAGGGCGCAAGTATAAGGACTACGTTCCAACCGATAGATCATCTTCTGCCAGACCGTTTTGCTTCTGTACTCCTGGGGAGTCCAGGGGCGCCATACCCAGTCGATGGTGCTGAGGCTGGTAAAGCCATGATGCACACGATTGTGCCCAAAGGCCCAGAGGCGGTACATGTTCAGCGACGGCAGCATGAAAATGGTGCCCAAGATCTCGGCAGTGCGCTTGCTCTGGAAGAGGGCGCCGTGCGCTGCGTCGTGCGCCCAGACGAACATGGAGGCCACCGCCGACCCCGCAAGGAGTCCGAATAACAGCTTGAGCCACCAAGGTCCGGCGAGAAGGGCGCCGGTAATGGCGGAGAGGTAGAAAATCGCGTCAAACACGTACCACGCGAGGGCGATGCCTGTTGATCGTTGGTAGCGTTCCGGCCGAATCACGTCCCGGATGGTTTGAAGCTTGACGGGGCGCAATGCCTCGAAGTCAGCATTGGAAGAGGTAAGTGGCATAGCAATGTACTCCCTGGCAAATCCATTTTCATGGCATTATAGTATACTTGCATATCCTATTATACAACCAGATTATAGAATCCGGGGGGCGGAGCAAACCATGCCGTACCTGCCGGGTACCGTCGAGGATGTACGATGCTGATCCTCTCCTCTGCCGGTAGAGTGTGCTGGGGGACTGTTTGGCACAAGGGAAATTAGTGCTACCATTATGAGGTCATTTGCGCTATACCATTTAGCTACTGACGCGGTCATCTTGTAAAACCTACGTAAGGAGAGTTAAAACATGTTGGATATTGCCAAGATCAAGCCTGTTGCCCGGATCATTCTTGTTGCAGGCGCCATCGCGCTTGCCTCAGCTTGCGCCAAGAAGGAAGAGTCCACTGCTGCATCTAGCAGCAGCACTGAGTCCGCTGCCCCGGCGACCACTACCACCGAGTCTGCCGCTCCGGCGACCACCGATACCGGCAGCAGCGCCATGGCACCAATGGAGTCCGCAGCACCTAACGCCAGTGCCACCAGCAGCGACACTTCTTCCGCGAGCTGATTCGGTACTCCACAGGTTTACACGGGTTCGTTCAGAGCTGGACATCGGGAGCGCGCTACAATGGTGAGTGTGGTATGAAGCCAGTTGTGCGCTTTCTGATGCTACTCGGTGTCATCAGTCTTGCCACCGCTTGTGCCAGAAAGGATGAATCTGCTACTGCGCCGGTTGGTAGTTCTACTGGCAACCCGGTGGCGGACAGCAGGCAGAGTTCTGGAACTGCCCGGAGTGATGGGCAGGGTGGAAGTGCGGTGTCGCCGTCTGGGCTTGTCGAGCGAAAAGGAGATAAGCACCTTGTTGAGGTGTTGACCACGGAGCGGTCGCTGGCGGAAGCCAAGGGCTGTTTCGCCTGTCACCGGGTAGATACCAAAGTCCTTGGGCCTGCTTTTGCTTGGGTCGCCTACCGGTACCAACGCGATCCCAAGGCGGTAGCAACGTTAAAGTACGCTATTGAGCACGGCGTGTCCGGAGCATGGGGCTCCATGCCCATGCCGGCGCAGAGCGTGACCCCTGTGGAAGCCGAGGAATTGGTTTCATGGGTGTTAGCGCAAAAGCCTGTCGCTCCCCCCAAATCTGATTAGTGGACTTCTTTGGTCGTCTAACCCCCGCTTTGCGGGGGTTTTTTATATCTGGATGAACATTGCGGAAAAAATTTAAAACGTTCAGATGGATTTCCAGCACCTATTACGCGGAAGGGTTGCCCTATTCGCTGGTGCAACAGGTGTCCGTACAGTTTTTTACCTATGCAGGCGCCAGCTTGCAGGTTATCGGACTGCTCTCGTTTTTGGGACTACCCTGGAATTTAAAACTGTTCTGGAGCCCCTTGATCGACCTTTTCGCGGACAAAAAGCGTTGGCTTGTGGTGATGGAAATCGTATTGGGTGGCGTGGCCGCCTTGCTGATCTGGCCGGCACAGCACCTGAATCTGGACCTCGCCGCCAAAATTTTTATGTTAATGGCCTTCCTGTCGGCCACCCATGATATGTCCGTAGACGGGTATTATATCCAGACACTCAGCCCATCCGATCAGGCGGCTTTTTCCGGATTGCGGGTTGCAGCCTATCGGATTGCCATGCTGGTGGGAAACGGTGTGCTGGTCATTATCGCCGGGTGGATATCCTGGATCGCCTGTTTTTTAACTGCGGCGGCGATGATATGGGGATTGGCGGCTTTTCATCAGCGCGCACTGCCGCCATCGCCGCCGTCCACAAGCCACAAAGGACAGCATTGGCACGCCGTGCGCGAAGCTTTCACCACCTACCTGCAGCAACCAGGGATTCTTTGGGCGCTGGCCTTTATCCTGCTTTTCCGCGCGGGCGACGCCATGATGGCGGCGATGGTAACTCCATTTCTCAGTCATTTGGGCTATGGCCTGGTGGCGCGCGGCATTCTCACCGGAACAGTAGGGACGGTGACGACTATCGGAGGCGCCTTGCTGGGCGGTATCATCATATCTCGTTGGGGGTTGCGCCATGCATTGCTGCCGTTGACGTTGATTCAATCCCTGGCGATTCCGGCCTATGCGTGGCTGGCCTGGGTGACGCCCTCTGTCTGGTGGGTAGGTGTCACAGTGGCCTTTGAGCAGGCTGCGGCGGGTCTCGGCACTGCCGTTCTGATGGTCTTCCTCATGCAGCGTTGTCAGGGTGCTTACCAGGCAACGCATTTTGCTATCGGCTCCGCCCTGATGTCCGTGGCAGCCACGGTTGTCGGCGGATTTAGCGGTTTTCTTGCAGCACAGGTGGGATTTGTGGAATTCTTTCTACTGGCGTTTGCTGCGGCGTTACCCAGTTTGTGGCTGGCGCTGCGCATGCCAGCGGTCCTGTTTACAGATCGTCAGGAGTCCTTGCCGGGATCGGACCTTTTGGAGGGAAAAGGCGAATAGTTTCATATAAGTATAAATGGGAGTGAAACGATGCGTTCGGATGGGCGGCGGTGGAAAGGGGAGGGAGGCCGGCTATGGCGGCGTTTTTTTGTCGGGATATTGCCGTTTTTCTGGCTTATGCCCGCTATCGCCGCTACCGGCCACAAGGATGCAAACACCCAGTTTGGCGACGGCCAATGGAGTATCCTGATTCAGGATGTGCAAAAGGGCAGGCGCCCCACCCTGAGCGTGCAGGCAAATCATAGACAACTGCCTGCGTCCACAGCAAAACTGCTGACCACAGCGTATATTCTGCACGAGCTGGGCCCTGAATCTCGCCAGAAAACTCGGATACTAGCCCGGACTATCGATAATGGAGTAGTGCAGGGGCCCTTGATTTTTCTGGGTGGTGGCGACCCCGATCTTTCCAGCCGTCGCTTCCCGTTTGTCAGGCGAACAGTACGGGATGACCCCATGTACCCTATGCGCATGCTTGCCGCTCAAGTATGGGCTGCGGGTATTCGCCAAATTCCGGAGGGTATTCTGGCGGATGCCACGTACTTTCCCGCAGATAGCATGCTGCCGGGTTGGACGGAACAGGATCAGCGCTATTGGTATGGCGCAGCGATCCATGCACTCATGTTCAACGACGCCATGATCGCGGTACAAATCAAACCGGGGCGGGCGGCGGGGGTACGCACCAACGCCGAGATCACGCCCAACCCGGGAGGATTCATTCGGAACACGGTGATCACAGTTTCGCCGGAGGATCCCATTCGTCCGGTACATTTGGAAAAATCCGGAAGCGGATATCTGTTGACTGGCGCGATTTCCGCCAAGGGCGGTATTTTTGCCGCGATGCTGGCGCAGCCCGATCCAGCCTATTTTGCCGCCGCAGCATTGCGACAGGCTTTGGAGGAAAAGGGTATTCTTGTAGGTAATGCTATCCAAGTATTGAACAACAAACGCGGTGCAAAGCAGTCCGAGGGATATGCGCACTATGTCTTATTGGCCAAACAGGAGTCACCGCCATTGGTGGAAGAGATCACGGTGGCCAACAAGGTGAGCGAAAACACCCATGTAGAAGTATTGCTCCGGGATGCGGATCTGGCTCGCGGCGGTGATGGAAGCCGTGCATCGACAATGCAGGGCTTGCACCGTTGGCTTTCTGTGAACGGTATACTTGACACCCAAGCTCGACTGATCGATGGCTGCGGATTATCTCGTGAGGATCGCCTCAGCGCCGCAGATCTGGTGCGCATGCTGTTGCACTCTTATCAGGAACCCTGGGGGGCCTCCTGGCGCGATTCGCTGCCGGTCAGCGCCGAGGATGGAACGCTCCGGCATCGTCTGCGCGCTCTGCCTGCGGGTACGGTGCAAGCCAAAACGGGTACTCTGCACGATGCGTTGTCTCTCGCTGGTTTTATTCGGGATAACCTCGGCCACCGGCAATATGCGTTTGCCATTTTGGTTGAACATTTCACAGGGTCCGAAGAGCGTATCCGCAGACGAATGGACGCTCTGGTGCAGCGTGTCGCTCTGGGCGGCCCCACCATGTAGAAAGTTTCGCTGGTTCGCATAATACTTATTGTGGGGAACCTGAAAATTGGACGTATCCCCGTGTGATTGCAGGGCCGGAAGCAGTAAGATCACGCTTAAACCCAGAACCGCGCTTTTGGATACCGCTGCATTGATCCGCGCCCACACTGCCCGCGCCTCCGGGCCTGCCTTCCTCTCGTGCTTCTCGATCAGTACTTCTGCCGGGTCTACTCCGGCCAGCTTGGCTAGTTTGATATAGGTTTCGTCGGACAGTTCGCCCTTTCCGCTGGCTAGTAGGCTTAGGCTGCTGTGGTTTATTCCCATTTTGTCTGCTAGGTCTCTTAGGCTTTTATAGCCGCCGTGTACCTGTGCTTTTTTGACTAATTCCTTTGTGTCCATAATTTGTCACCTCCGTAGACTGTACTATAGGTGTCATGTGAGTGGTTGACAAACGCCCACCGTTTATGTTTACTGTGGTGCATGGTTGTAAACCATTAAGTTTTCCTGTTTGCGGTCTGGCGTCGCTCGCCAGTTTGGAGCCTTCCCCGGCTCCCCTTTTTAGGAGATATACTAATGATTATAAAGAATAAACCGTTTCATATTCCCGCTTGTCAGGCGATTGCTTGCGCCTATTATTTTCCTGCTGGTGTGATTGGTTGCTCTGTTATTCCCTTTGGGTGGTGTTGTGATATCGCCAATGTCCGGCGCTGGCCGGGTTTCCCTCAGCTTGAGGCCTACCAGGTGCGGCTTTCACGTTACCTCGTTATGCGTCGTTCTGATGCGGTCTTTGATCGTCGTTGTGATGCTCATTTTGATCGTCAACTTGAGGATTACCTTGAGGCTGGAAGGGCAGGGGGTGTCCTATGAAATGCTGGTGGTGTCCTATGAATGAGCCAGTCAGTTTTGATCTCTTCTCTCCGGATATTTTTCCTGAGGTTTCGCAGTCACGACGTTTTGCAATTGCTCGTGATGAGCTTCTTTATCTGATTCGCCAGTTTCAAGAGCTTCGTTTGAAATGTTTTCCTTGTGCGCTTCCTCTTGCGCGTGCTCGTGTGTTGCTGGATTTGATGGGTGGCCTAGGGGGTGTCTGTTGATTGACACTTTACGCCTTACGATTCCCGCCGATTATTTCCCCGCTCGTGCGGTCCGCTGGATGCAAATTCAGATGAATAAACTGACGCAAACCGACTTCACTGGTGATGTTCAGAAGTGGTCCCTTTGTACTGGTCTGAATATGCCCAGCTGGGCCGATGGCTTTTCGCTGGTCGTTGGCTCCCGTGTCACGCTGGAGGCCTCGCCCAAGGTCTATCAGGGCCACAACGTGGACGGTCCTTGCACCCTGCGCGAAGCGGCCTCGCGCCTGATTGATTTTGTTTTCGGCACGGTTTTCCGGCTTGATCGTTGGCCTCCCGCTGGCCTGTGGTACGTCGCCCGCCTGGACATTACCTATTCCTACGATTTCGGCACCCGTGCTGCCCTTGAAAGCTGGTTTGATACCGTTGCCGGTGTTCAGCGTGGCCAGCGTCGCGCCTCTGTCGATGTGCGCGTTGATGATCAGCAAATGGCTATTCATGCCGCGCCGTCCGGTCGCACCCTCTACCAGGGCTTAGGCTCTCGCTACAAGGTCGGCAAAATCTACTGCAAAGGTGCCGACCTCAAGGCGCATCCCCCCAAGTGCTTGAGTATGGATCCGCAAACACTTGAAGCGATGGTTGAGGAGTTCCAGCCTATTGCCCGGTTTGAATGTCAGCTTCGTGCCTCTTGGCTTTCCCGCCAGGCGGTCAGGCTCGGCCTTCTCCCTGACTACTTTGCTAATGATCAAATGGGCCAGCTGGCTGACAACGCTGCCCTGTACTTTCAACGTTTAGGCTTTACGCCACTTTCCAGCACCCGCTCTAAAAATCCCATCGTTTATTTTACCGTCGATTACCTAGCCGATCTGCTCAATACCGTTTCTGTTTGGGAGTCTGAGTTCTCCCACTTATTTTCTCGTGAGGTTGCCATGGCTGATGACACTTTGATCAAGGAACTCCTTTCCCTCGCTAAGACCCCCGGCGCTGCCCGTGCCGCTTTTCAGTTTTACAACTCCGTACGTCAGAGTGGCTTCTCTGCCGCCCGTCAGAGCGTTGGTAAAACCCAGTTTTATGCCCATCGTCGTTTGCTGGGCCGTGCGGGTGTCTCTGACGCCATGTTGCAGGATGGTGCCGCCCTGGTACGTCAGGCCCCGTCCGCGTTCAACGTGATCGAATTTCGGCCCCCTCGTGCGCGTCTGGACCTTGTTGAGCGTGCACACACGCTTTCGCTGCCGTCCGTCATCGCTCGTTTGCACCGGGAGGTTTTTCGCAGGGCAGGGTGATCGGGTAGGGGAAAGGGGAGCTACTAACAGCGCTCCCTTTTCCGGTACACCGAACTGTCACTTTTAGGGTACTGATTTTTAACTGGTTTTTTTTGGGCAATTTATTTTGCTAATAGCGGTTCTATAACTTTTTTTTGGAGGTTTTATGAAAGGTTTAGCGCGTGTTTATGTTCCGGAAGTGATCGAGTGGACTAAAAAGGACACCGGCGAGTTTAAGCGTATGTGGAAACAGTCCTATGATCTTGAACAGGGTTCTGGCGTTCGTACCCTGCAATCTGATTTCATGCACGCTGTTGAGACTGAGGTGTGGCCCTCCGGTGAATATGAGCTTGAGTTTTTCTTAGAAAAGGATCGTCGCGGCTTCCTTGTTCTGAAAGTGTCTTCTAAGCGTCTGCTCAAGGGCGATGCCCGACCCCAGGCAGTGGCCGGTTAACGGTGACTGATTGAACCGCCCCGGGTTTCGTGGAGGCCATTTGGTTTAAGTGCAGGCCGTTAATTCGGTCTGTTCGGCGAGTTGCCG
>NZ_JABBDR010000055.1 GCF_018854495.1 Acidithiobacillus ferruginosus | reverse complement strand
ATGGCGCACTAGTAGCCGCCCTGAGGAGCGCCCTCGACAAGCATGGAGACCAAATTAAAGCGATTTTCACTGGGTCATTAAGCGAAGGCCTGCGGCGGATGTTTCAGATGGAAAAGGCCCCGTTTTTCCAGTTTAGCCATCAGATACCCTTTCCCCGACTGGGGCCAGAGTTCGTGCAGTACATGCTTCGCGCCTTTGCGAATGCGACCCAGCGTCAGTTAAATGAAGCGGAGGCATGGCAAGCGTTTACCGATCTGGCGCTGGTGCCAGAGCATTTCCGGTTGATGATGGCGAATATGGTCCAGTTGGGCAGTACCGAT
>NZ_JABBDR010000054.1 GCF_018854495.1 Acidithiobacillus ferruginosus | reverse complement strand
TCGGCAACTCGCCGAACAGACCGAATTAACGGCCTGCACTTAAACCAAATGGCCTCCACGAAACCCGGGGCGGTTCAACACGGCCTGGTTCTGTGCCATCTGACGCCTTCCCTGGGAACCCGGCCCGCGATCCACGAGACCTCATTCAAGGGGGGTAATAGGCCATTCGGCGGAGGAGGATCTGTCGGACAATTCGCGGGGTGTGGACTTCAGACGATCAGCGGGGATAGTCAGGTGAAACGGAGAACGATCCGGCCATCGGTACCATTCTCGATCTGCCCGGCGATATCGTGGCAGAATGACCAAACGCGCAGGGTAGGCCCCTGATATTCCGCTTGGGGCAAGCAAAAGCCAGTCAAGCGCCCACGATCCCAGCAGATTTCACACCTGGCTGGTCGCCAATTGTTGCGTTACAAATAAAGATATCCTGGCGTCTGATGTCATCGCTCTGGGCGCTTCATATCCAACAGAGAGAAGACAGCGCAACCAGATGTCCAGAATTTGCTAACGGACTCTCATTCTTGAATAAGGACGGCTGGAAGGAGAGCATTTAATTTCACCCAGGAGCGCACGGCATGTCGGAGGTCTTCAGATAAATAATCGCACCATTTTAGTGCACTTATGCGGTGCATGCACCATTATAGCGATGCAAAACCAGAAAAAATTTCCACACCAATTACTAAACCATTTAATATCATAACGTTACAAATTCGTTGATGATGGCACGAATAATGCTTAATTTGCAGTAGGATCCTAGGGTTCCAGCCTGTAGAGGTGTTCGGACCGAGAGTTTCCACCCTGTTGCACAGGGTACACGGAGGGATAAAAACCCGGGAGATAACAGCTATAGCTGCTATCTCCTCTTTTTTTGGAGAAATAGATCATGAAGAAATTGAAAACATTATTGTTGACAGGAACTCTCTTGTTGGCTCCTTTCATGCTGACAGCAAATGCCGAAGCTGCACCCATAACACTAGGGCTAAGCAACTGGCCAGGTTGGGTGGCTTGGTATGTAGCAGAACATAACGGATATTTAAAAAAATACCATGCAAATTTTAGGCTGGTATGGTTTACCAGTTACATGACCTCCGTGGAAGCGCTGTCTGCTGGTAAAATAGATGCAAATTGCCAAGCCTTAATTGATACCTTGGCTCCGGTAGACAAAGGCGTTCCCATAAAGGTTGTTTTGCTGACCGATAATTCACATGGAAATGATGCGTTGATGGTAAGCAACTCCATTACTACGTTCAAGCAATTAGAAGGCAAGACGATTGCAGTTAGAATGGATTCAATTGAACAGTATCTTGATGAATATGCACTAACGAAAAATAATATTCCCACAACCTCTATACACTTTGTAAACATGTCTACTGGCAATGCCGCTGCTGCATTAATGGCAGGACGGGTAGAGGCTGCGGGAGTGTGGAATCCATGGATACAACGAATTGAAAATAAAAAACTCGGACACGCACTGTTTTCAAGCGCCAGTGCGCCTGGTGTTATACCGGACGTAGTGGCTGCGCGTGAAAGTGTCCTAAAAGCATATCCCCAGCAATTCGTAAACCTATCAAAGGCATGGTTTGCTACAGTAAAATTTATCAAGGACCACCCAAAACAGGCAGCAGCTATTATGGCACCCCATGTCGAGTTATCTCCAGCTGTATATTTGACTGCATTATCCGGGACGCGATTGTTTGGTCCAAAACTGAATATGGACGCAATGGATCCTGCAGAGAAAGAAAAAAGCATCTCTCTCTATAAAAGCACGAAGGATACGTCTGTATTTTTAAAAAAAGTTGGCGCGATTTCTGCCGAGCCTAACCCAAGTAATTTTCTTGATCCTGAATTTATTAAAAAGGCTGAAGGAAAGTAACAGAATAGTTACCCATCGGCCAGATGAAGTTGTGAGCGTTTAGTTTGGAATTCCACGCTCACAGCTCCACTTCCATAAAAGTGAGATCAGTCTATGATGGCATTAACTAATATAAGAGATACGATCCCGCGTTGGGTTTATGTGATACTCTCAGTAGCAGGATTCGTGATTCCGCTAGCTTTCTGGCAAATATTATCTGGCACTCATATTTTCAGTGCACTTTTTTTGCCTTCACCAGAGCGCGTATTTAAATCTTTTGGGCGATGGGCAGTCAGCAATCTCTGGGAAGATACCTATGTAAGTGTTTATCAGGTTGTTTCAGGCTTTCTTCTGGCAGCGGTAGTCGGCGTTCCAATTGGAATATATATCGGTACGTTTAAAATTGTTGAAGCGTTACTACAGCCTATAAATGATTTTGTTCGTTATATGCCTGCGTCAGCCTTTATTCCATTGGTCTTACTTTGGATTGGAATTGGTGAATCCGCAAAAGTATCAATTATTTTCATTGGTGTATTTTTTCAGATCATTGTTATGGTAGCAGATGCCGTAAGGAATGTTCCTCAAAAATATCTTGAGGCTGCCTATACTATGGGTGCCAAGAAAGGAGAAATTTTGAGCTATGTCATATTTAGGGGTGCGGCGCCTGATATATTTAATATTTTGCGGGTAAACATGGGTTGGGCATGGACTTACTTGGTGATTGCAGAAATGGTGGCAGCAGATAGGGGGCTGGGCTTTGCCATTATGCAGGCACAGCGTTTCATGGACACGCCAAAAATATTTGTTGGAATAATAATAATAGGGTTTCTAGGTCTGTTATTTGATTTATCATTCAGAATAATGCATCGCATATTTTTTGCGTGGAGCTACAAATGATAAGTACTGGTAGAGTAGAAATCAAAGGAATATGTAAGTCCTTCAGGATTAGAAAAGACAAAAAAATATCTACCTGGCCAGCCCTGGATAATATTAATTTAAATATCAATCCCGGGGAAAAGGTGATGATTGTTGGTGCATCTGGCTGTGGCAAATCCACCCTGTTACGCCTAATTTCTGGACTAGACCAGCCAACTGCAGGTTCAATAACAGTTGACCGAGATTTGGTAAAGGGACCAGGGGCTGATAGAGGTGTCGTTTTCCAGCAGTCGACTTTATTTCCATGGATGACTGTGTGGGACAATATAATTTTTTCTAGAAGATTGTGTATTAGCCTGAATGCGCGAGATGAACAAGTTTCCCGCGCAGTATACAGAAGCAACGCGTTAGTCACGTTAATGGGATTGGATCAATCAGTAGAATTGTATCCAAACCAACTGAGTGGCGGCATGCAGCAACGCGCCAATATAGCAAGAGCTCTGGTTTCCAGCCCGAAAGTTCTGCTGATGGATGAGCCGTTTGGCGCGCTAGATGCGCAAACACGAGAAACCATGCACAAGGTAGTTAACCACCTTTTTAAGGTAGAAAAAACAACAGTAATATTTGTAACGCATGATGTTGAAGAGGCCATTGTTCTGGGTGATCGTATAATTGTTTTGAGTGCGAATCCCGGACGTGTCGATACCACGTTTACGACTGAATCAGTAAATCGCGACGAAGCTGGAATGGTCAAGAGAAATGACGTCTCATTTTTTGAATTTAAAGAGCAAATACTATCACGAATCAGAGCTACTACTACGATGAGAGCAACTGATGATCTGTTGCAAAAGGTAGCTAAGGATTAGTTATTATTGAAGGCAATTAAAATAAAATATTTTAATATTTATTGCTTTATTGGTAAGTTATTTTAGGCGTTTACATGGTCAAGGAGAAAATTATGTCCGTAAAAGTTTTATGGGAGGATTCTATCCCTGGTGGATCACATGGTTCATTCATTATGAAACGTGATACAATCCTCAAGGTTACCGACATTGTTGGCAATGGAAATCTTGTCGCTCTTTTCTATAATATGGATAATAAATTAGAGCGGTATAATATGGCCGACACACTGAAAGCTCAGCATACATTTTTTCTGTCTAAGGGAAACGTTTGCTACTCCGACATGGGGAGGATTCTTTGCTCTATTGTAGACAGCTCCTGCACCTGGCATGATACCATATCTGGCATGAGTAACACTGAAACAATCACCACTAAGTATGGTGCACTCAACTATCAGGAAGCCCGTAATGATATGCACAGAAATGCTCAGGATAGTGTGCTTATTGAATTATCAAAATGGGGACTCGACAGGCGAGATTTGGTCGCAAATGTCAATTTTTTTAGCAAGGTCACTGCAAATGCGCAGGGCGTTCTCTCGTTTGTGTCGGATAACAGTAAGCCAGGAGACTTTGTTGAGCTTAGATTTGAAATGAATGTGCTAGTAGTTCTCGCATCCTCACAACATGTCCTTGATCCATCACCTCGCTATTCACCTAATCCATTTGCACTTACTTCGCTTAAATGTTCGTCGGCTGGACCTTATGATTTATGCCGTAATTTATGCCCTGAGAATGGAAGAGGTTTTTATAATACTGAATTGATTTTTAGATAGGGGTGGTTAATAATATGAGTAAAAATACTGTTGAACTAGAGAGTTGTAATGTGTTGTTCGACTTTGTTCTCGATGCGGGGGAATCATGGATACATGATGTCCGTGCCGGACAAACCTTACGTATTGTAGATTTGGAAGGTAACCAATCAGCAGATACCCTCATCTACAACGCCAACGATCCTGCTGATCGCTACAGTGCAACGGACACTATTATTGCCCAGCGCAACATATATCTAACCACCGGCAGTCGCTTACTTTCCATTGAAGGTAATTTACTCATGACTATTGTTGATGACACTTGTGGTCGTCATGATACCATTGGTGGCGCCTGTTCTGCAGAAAGTAACACGGTAAGATATTCTTTGGATAAAAAATTCATGCATAGCTGTCGTGATAGTTTTTTGCATGCTGTAGTTAATTGTAACTGCCATCTAGGGAAACGCGATCTCACAAGTAATATAAACTTCTTCATGAATGTGCCCGTGTCTGAAAATGGCGACCTGAATTTTGCTGACGGACTCTCAGGTCCTGGTAAATATGTCGATTTGCGGGCTGATATGGACGTAAAAGTGTTAATTTCTAATTGCCCACAGCTCAATAATCCTTGCAATGCTTACAATCCTACACCGTTACGGTTGATGATTTGGTGATTCACGGGGCGTGGCTGAGACGCCTCAGTCACCTTTTCTGCTTGCAGGACGGCCTGCCGAGATAACTATATGTTCAATAAAGTCCTTATTGCGAATCGTGGAGCTATCGCGGTCCGAATTATTCGAACCCTTAGGAAGATGGGTATCCACTCTGTTGCGGTTTATTCGGATGCAGATCGCCTCAGTCCGCATGTGCTCATGGCTGACGAGTCAGCACATATAGGACCATCCCCCGCAAGCCAGAGCTATCTTCGAGAAGATGCCATTTTACGTGCAGGCATTGCTCATCATGTTGACGCCATCCATCCTGGATATGGCTTTTTATCAGAAAATCCTGATTTTGCTGCGGCAGTCGAAAATGCCGGTATGGTGTTTATCGGACCATCGCCTGAGCACATGCGTTCTTTTGGTTTAAAGCACACGGCAAGAGAAATCGCACACAAAACGGGCGTGCCTCTTCTGCCAGGTTCTGGGTTATTGTCCGATGTCGACCATGCCATGGTCGAGGCCAAGCGCATTGGCTTCCCTGTCATGCTTAAGAGTACCGCTGGTGGCGGTGGCATCGGCATGCAACTTATTTGGGACGCAGACACTCTGCAAGACGCCTATGCCCGTGTAGCTCGTCTTGCACGCGCCAACTTCAAAGAGGCTGGCATTTATTTGGAAAAATATGTCCAGGCTGCACGCCACATCGAAGTGCAAATCTTCGGTGACGGAGATGGACAGGTAGTCCATCTGGGAGAGCGAGATTGCTCGGTTCAGCGACGTAATCAGAAGGTAATCGAGGAAACCCCAGCGCCTAATTTGCCGACATCTGTGCGGCTCGCGCTTTGTGATACGGCGGTACGCTTGATGCAGTCGGTTTGCTATCGTAACGCAGGAACGGTCGAGTTTGTTCTTGACGCGGACTCGGGCGACTTCTACTTCCTAGAGGTTAATACCCGCTTACAGGTCGAACATGGGGTGAGTGAAGAGGTCAGCGGCGTCGACTTGGTAGAGTGGATGGTGCGGCAGGCTGCAGGCGAATCCCCTATTTCAAACTATGTTCATTCTCCACGTGGCCACAGCATTCAGGTACGGCTTTATGCCGAGGATCCAGGGAAAGACTTTCAACCTGCCGCCGGCATGTTGAGTGAAGTAATCTTTCCCCAGAATGCTCGAGTAGATGCCTGGGTTGAGGCGGGTAGTGAAGTCACCGCTTATTATGATCCCATGCTGGCCAAGATCATCGTTCTTGGCAATGATCGAGATGATGCTCTTGCTCTTATGGGCTCAGCCTTAGAGAGCACCAAAATTTATGGATTTGAGACCAACCTCGCTTATCTGCGACAGATTGTTGCCGATGAGGTTTTTGAGGCAGGGCGTCAGACCACCCAATATCTCACTCGGCTAGGCTACCATGCACCTACTGTCTATGTGATTGAACCAGGCGTACAGACTAGCCTGCAGGACTGGCCAGGGCGGTTAGGGTATTGGGATGTTGGTGTGCCTCCCTCGGGGCCTATGGATTCTCTCGCCCATCGGGTGGCCAATCGCCTGCTCAACAACGCTCCTGACGCAGCAACTTTGGAAATCACGCTGAGTGGTCCTATCCTTAAATTTAATGATAACTGCATTATTGCCGTCACCGGTGCTGAGCTACCACTGACCCTTGACGGACAGCCATTGGATTTGTGGCGCAGTCATTCGGTGTGTGCTGGCAGTGTTCTCGAGTTTGGCAAACTAAGTGATATCGGTTGTCGGTCTTACCTGGCAGTATCTGGTGGTTTTGACGCACCGTTGTACTTGGGTAGTCGGGCAACGTTTAGTCTCGGACAATTTGGCGGTCATGTCGGTCGTATGTTGCGTACTGGTGATGTGCTGCACATTGGTTCCAATCCCCGGGCGTGCCCTGACGTGTATGTAGATAAGGCAGTACGTCCGACTTATAACAAGCACTGGGAGATCGCTGTACACTATGGGCCACATGGTGCGCCTGATTTTTTTACAGCAGATGATGTAGATATGTTATTTGCCACAGACTGGGAGGTGCACTACAACTCTAATCGGACCGGCGTCCGACTCATCGGTCCACGGCCCCAATGGGCTCGCAGCGATGGGGGGGAGGCTGGATTACATCCATCCAATATCCATGACAATGCCTATGCTATAGGCGCGATGGATTTCACCGGTGATATGCCGATTCTCCTTGGTCCAGATGGTCCGAGCTTGGGCGGTTTCGTCTGCCCAGCAGTGATTGTTGCCGCAGATCTTTGGAAGATGGGCCAATTGAGGCCTGGTGATACAGTACGTTTCCTATCCATAAGTTTAGAAGAAGCTACCCGCCTGGAGTTAACCCAAGACACGGCAATTGAGAGCCTTACGACCCCTCTGGACCCGCCAACTACCGCATCACCAGTCCTGGAAGCACCTATCGTTGTCCCATCAAACGCTCAGGAAAATGAAATAAGCGTGGTATATCGTGTAGCGGGTGACAAGTATCTACTCGTTGAATATGGGCCGCCGATCTTGGATCTGGAGCTGCGTTTCCGTGTTCACGCGTTGATAGAAAACCTGCGATTGCGTTGCCCGGCCGGCATTGTTGATCTGACACCGGGCATCAGATCCCTACAAATTCATTATGATAACCGTGTATTATCTCTGGCCGAGCTCCTTGAAATGCTACGCAGTGCAGAAGAGGAATTGCCTGCGGTGGATCTCATGGAAGTACCCACACGTATCGTATATTTGCCACTCTCCTGGGACGATCCTGCCACCCAACTGGCCATCGACAAATATATGGCTGGAGTACGTAAAGACGCTCCCTGGTGTCCGTCCAACATCGAGTTTATCCGCCGTATCAATGGGCTGGACAGCATTGAAGAAGTGCGCAAAATCGTGTTTGACGCTAGCTACTTGGTACTAGGCCTAGGCGACGTGTATCTCGGAGCACCAGTTGCTACCCCCTTGGACCCTCGGCATCGACTGGTTACTACAAAATACAATCCAGCACGTACCTGGACACCGGAAAATGCTGTGGGTATCGGAGGGGCCTATATGTGTGTTTATGGTATGGAGGGCCCTGGCGGTTATCAATTCGTCGGTCGCACACTGCAAATGTGGAACCGCTGGCGGCAGACTGCGCAATTTACGGACGGTAAACCATGGCTCCTGCGTTTTTTTGATCAGATCCGCTTTTTTCCTGTTAGTACGGCAGAACTGGAAACCATCCGTACCGACTTCCTGCATGGGCGCTACGTTCTGGATATCCGTGAAGACACTTTTCGGATTGCAGATTATCGTCATTTCCTGGCCAAAGAGGCGGATGATATTGCCCTTTTCCGCGACCAACAACGTCAGGCTTTTGCCGAAGAACGTGAGCGCTGGATCCAGTCTGGCCAAGCCAATTGGATCAATGACGTAACGGTGGCTGAGGACACCAGTGACATTGATTTGAATCTTGCCGCAGGTGCGCGATCGTTGGCTAGCCCTCTTGCGGGTAGCATATGGAAGATACTGGTTAAAGCAGGGGATCACGTTCAGGCCAACGACACGTTAATAATTTTAGAATCGATGAAAATGGAGATGACCATTGAGGCACCTTTCTCAGGGGTGGTTGATCGTCTGCTCTGTCGCGAGGGCGAAGCAGTGAGTACAGGACAGAACATGCTGATACTAACGGAGACTTGAGTGAATTTGGTTAAACTCACACGAGGCTGAAAATTCGACGCCATTCCAAATCCAACAAGACCACCACGAGAAAAGTTCTTTTTAGATTTCCACGTTGTGACAGTCGTTGGATCTATATAATCACGAATGGCACCAATCAATCTGGTTCCGCCGAGCAGAATCCGCTGGAGGTCTAGCAGCATTCAGCAGATTCCGGGTCTGAAACAAATTCGTCAATAAGTGTAACCGTGATACATCGTAGTGGTGCGTACCTCACTAAAATAGTGCATTAGCCACTCCGAAGGTGGATTGCAGAATTGCAATCTCCTCACCAGAAGCCACCCCACCAAGTAGCCATTTGTGAATTATTTGCTTTTATTATCAGTATATTGAGTGACCAATAGCCACGATGGCTGCACTGTTGAAATGCGATTATCTGCTCTGGCATGCGCTTTGCTTGCATTCCTTCTTGTATACCAGAAGGAACACTAGATGCATAACCATACCCAAACCTGCCTGACTCTAACGGACTGGCGTGAAACCTTCGATAGGGACTTTAATGAGGGTGCCACACAGCTCCGGCGGCATGTTGCTGGACTAAATCCATCGGATCCAGTTTGGATCAGCCTGATCAGTCGCGAAATGCTGGATATGGAAATCACCCGCGTTCGTGCCTTGCCGATTGATGCGCCGTTGCGTGGCGTGCCGTTCGCCGTCAAGGACAACATTGATGTGGGCGGTTGGCCTACCACCGCCGCTTGCCGTGAGTTTGCGTACGAGGCGGACGCAGATGCGGGCGTGGTCGAACAGCTACGGGCTGCCGGAGCTATCATGATTGGCAAGACCAATCTGGACCAGTTCGCGACAGGCCTGGTAGGCACCCGATCGCCTTGGGGCGCGGTGCCAAACGCCTTTGACCAGAGGTACGTATCGGGCGGTTCGAGTTCAGGCTCGGCTGTTGCTGTCGCCAGAGGTTGGGTACCTTTTGCCCTTGGCACGGATACGGCTGGGTCAGGTCGGGTTCCGGCGGGTTTCAATAATATCATTGGGGTGAAACCCACACGTGGACGCATTAGTACGAGAGGCATCGTGCCGGCGTGTGCATCCCTGGATTGCGTAGGCATCCTGGCCCTGACCGTTGATGATGCCCATCATGTTTTAAATCTTGTCACCGGGCACGATCTGCGCGATATCTGGTCACGGCCGACGCCTTCTATCCCAGTTTTGAGCCCGACCGTTCTTGGTATCCCGGACGGCACCGAATGGTATGGCGATCAACTTCAGGCCGAGGCATGGTCCCAGGCCATCGCACAGGCCCAAGCGGCTGGCCTGAAGCTCGTTCCAGTAGATTTCAGCCCTCTTTATGAGCTGGCCTCCCTGCTGTACTCCGGTCCATGGGTGGCGGAGCGCACTGCTGCAGTTGGAGATTTTCTTGCGCAGCACACAGGAGTAGCCAATCCTGTCGTGGAAGGAATCATTCGTGACGGTGAGCGATTCACGGCGGTCGATACTTTTCGGGCACAGCATCAACGCCAAGCCCTGTTGCCACAGATTGAAGCCATTTTCTCACAGGTGGACGCACTGTTGGTGCCTACAGCGCCGACTTTACCAACCATTGCCGAAGTTGAGGCCGATCCGGTTGGAAAGAATGCGCAGTTGGGGCGTTATACCAATTTCGTCAATCTCGCCGATCTCTGCGCACTCGCTCTACCTGCCGGTCTGCGCGCCGATGGCTTGCCCTTTGGTGTCACCGTCATCGCGCCCGCTTTTCGGGACGCGGCGTTGCTGGCCTTTGCTACCCATTGGCAGTTAATCATGCCCTGGAAGCTGGGGATATGCGACCACATGGCGCCGGCGCCCCATATTCATGATCCTCAGCCCACAGGCATTATCGTGGCAGTGGTCGGCGCCCACCTGCGCGGTGAACCCCTCAATCACCAGCTCACCAGCCGCGGGGCCAGCTATCTGGAGACCACCCGTACTGCATCGCACTATCAGCTCTTGGCACTTGCCGATACCGTGCCGCCAAAACCGGGATTGATCCGCACCGACATAGACGTTTGCGACGAGGGTATCGAGGTCGAACTGTGGTCTATGAGCGAGATGGCACTGGGTGGATTGATGCGCGAGGTTCATGCTCCGCTGGGCATCGGCACGGTGATTCTCCGTGATGGTCGTGCGGTGAAAGGCTTTATCTGCGAGGGGCTGGCTGAAAAGGGCGCCCGCGATATCACCCGTCTAGGCGGCTGGCGTGCCTATCTGGCTAGCCTTGCCAGCGATCCAAAGGAAAAGGACCATGGCTGATACCTTTCGCAAGGTCTTGATCGCCAATCGGGGCGAGATCGCAGTGCGCATTCAGCGCAGTTTGCGCCGATTGGGTATCGCGAGCGTCGCCATCTATTCAGAACCTGATCGTCACGCGCGGCATGTGTTGGATGCTGACGAGTCGGTAGGACTGGGTGGCCACAGCGCTGCGGAAAGCTATCTCCAGGCAGAACGGATTCTCGAGATCGCCGTACAGACCGGCGTCGATGCGGTTATCCCCGGCTACGGGTTTCTGAGCGAAAACGCGGACTTCGCGGAAAACTGCGAACAGGCCGGTATCGCCTTCGTCGGCCCGACTCCTGAACAGATTCGTCAGTTTGGCCTCAAGCATACGGCCCGCGCGCTTGCCATCGAAGCTGGCGTTCCGCTCGCACCGGGAACCGGGCTATTGATCGATGTGGATCAGGCTTGCGCCGAAGCTGCGCGTATTGGGTATCCGGTCATGCTCAAGAGCACGGCTGGTGGTGGGGGTATCGGCCTGACCCGCTGCAATGACGAAGCGGAACTGCGTCAGGCCTTCGCTTCGGTGCAACGACTGGGGCAAAGCTTCTTTGCCAACTCCGGGGTATTTCTGGAGCGTTTCGTCGCCCGCGCGCGGCATGTGGAGGTGCAAATCTTCGGTGACGGCCAGGGCCGAGTGCTGGCCTTGGGCGAGCGCGACTGCTCCCTGCAAAGGCGCAACCAGAAGGTGATCGAGGAAACTCCGGCACCGAATATGCCTCCGGCAACGCGGGAAGCGTTGTTCACTGCGGCCGAACGTCTGGGGAGGACGGTATCCTACCGTAATGCCGGAACGGTTGAATTCATGTACGAAGCGGAGCGTGACGCTTTCTATTTCCTGGAGGTAAACACCCGACTACAGGTCGAGCATCCGATCACCGAGATGGTCACTGGTATCGATCTGGTAGAATGGATGTTGCGCACGGCGGCAGGCAACCCGCCAGAACTCTCCCGGCGTCCGGAATCGCGGGGAGTAGCCATTGAGGCCCGTGTCTATGCGGAGGACCCCCTCAAGGACTTCCAGCCATCGCCCGGTTTGCTCACAGAGGTCCATTTGAACCGCCCCGGATTTTGAGGAGGCTCCTTTTTCCAAGAGAATGGAGTCATGATGAACAAAGCTAAAACACCCAAA
>NZ_JABBDR010000053.1 GCF_018854495.1 Acidithiobacillus ferruginosus | reverse complement strand
CCTAAAAAAAGCAGTTACGGTCCGGCCAGAGCAGGAATCGCCCCATCTGGTAACCACGGTGATTGGGTAATTTGGGCGACGATGTAGCGCACGAGGAGGTCCCATGGCTGGTGCCCCAGCAACCGCTCCGCAGTCTGGCGAACAGCCCGTAAGCCTCGGCGGATATTCTCAATTCCGCGCTCAACCTTTTTCTGCTCGGCATGCATGGGCGTCAGGTAAAGCTGGGTCTGTCCAGCGTGTTTCGTGCTTCGGCCTATGGCGGACAGCAGCAATGGACGGCTGGTGATGGCCTCTCGCCGGGATTCCGGAAAGGCCAGTCGGGTATACCAACTCCACCAATTGTA
>NZ_JABBDR010000052.1 GCF_018854495.1 Acidithiobacillus ferruginosus | reverse complement strand
CCAAGTACCAGCCTGTACCTCTGATCAGCAATCGTTCTTTTCCTTCCAGTCCGCTGCGCGGATCTTGGACTGTTCCCCAAAAACCCTCCGCAACAAGGTCTCTGCCGGAAAAATTCCCGCACCCATTCAAACTGCGGTCGGCCCGCGCTTCACCGCCGACAGCCTCCAAGCGATCATCCATCCGCCTATACCTGTAGTTGTGCCGCCTGCCCGGCCTAGGGGGCGCCCGCGCATCTCCGCCTCCAATGGAAAAGGAGGCGCCGCATGAGTCGCAAAATCACTCCGCTCCATATCATGTCGGCATTCCAGACCGAGCCTCCCGCGCTGGACTTCGTCATTCCAGGTTTTTTGTCGGGTACTGTCGGCGCCCTTTACTCGCCAGGTGGGGTCGGTAAATCGTTCCTCGCGCTGGAGATCGCAGCAAGCGTAGCGGGAGTCGATTTGTTGGGACTCGGTCACCATCATACGGGACGAACCCTTTACATTGCGCTGGAGGATCCGGAGATCGTTCTGCGCCGAAGGCTGTATGCCATTGGTAGTCATCTGTCCTCTCAGCAAAGGGAACTCTTCGCGGAAAAAGTCGAGGTTCTGCCCATGCTGGGAGTTCCTTTCGACCTGCGGGATGGCCAGCATGCCGATTGGTTGACGGAACGCGCAGAGGGAATACGCCTCATCATCGTCGATACCTTAAGCAGGTCCCATTCCGGCGACGAGTCGAATAACGGTGAGATGGCTAATCTGCTTCGGGTTTTGGAACGCATCGGTGCAAACACTGGCGCGGCCATCCTGTTCCTGCATCACGTGAATAAAAGCTCGGGAAGGGAGCGCAACGGGGATCAGTTCGCCATCCGCGGCGCAAGCGCGCTCTTGGACAACGCCAGATTCGGCGCGGCGATCACATACGTTGAAGATGACGACGCTGCGGCTGGCGTGCGCATCAGGTATTCCGTTTCCAAGAACAACTATGCAGCACCTATTCCGCACCGGTATTTCCTCAGGCACGAAGGTGGGGTGCTCTTGCCAGCGCCACAGGAGCAGGATGAGGAAACACGAGAATCACCGAAAGAACAAAGGATGGGACAACGGCGGAACCATGAGCCAAAAGCTCTCCCCAGCCTCCTGAACCCTTTCGGATCACCCTATCTGGCAGCGAAAAACGGTGAGACGCATGCCTGGTAAAGCACAAGTGAGGCTCCCAACCACAACGGTCAGCCCCGCGCGCCTCCGAATGTGCCAGCCGACGCAAAGGCCCACATACCGCCGGGATGAAGATTGGATCGTTACCTCCTGGGGTAGATGCAAGGTCACAGGGCGGTTTGGTCAGCGTCACCAGGACCTGCTCGACGCTTTTCTCTGGAATGCAGAAAATTATCGGGAAACCGATGACGGGGGAATCGAAATATTAGTGGATCCGGCCCGCGTGCGGAAAACAATGTCAGAGAGCAGGCACAGCCTGGGTGGCATTCAAAAACTTATCCGTGAGTTACGTGAGGTGACGCTGGAAATCGTAGTGATGAAATCCGGCCTGTCTATCATGGGTGGACTGGTCGACCATGTGGTCAAAAGTCAGGCCACCCGGCCAGACCCGATAAGTGGTGGCGATCGGCATTTGTGGCGCGTCCGCATCGGATTGGCGCTGGCCGAACTGCTCCGAAATGACCTGCCTTTACATTACGACCCCACCCCAATTACCCGACTGCAGAATGGCATAACCCAGGCCATCGCCAGGTATATCCTCAGTCACACCTCCGAGCCAAACGGGGGATGGATATTGGACAACGCAATTCAAGCCGTCGCGGGGAAATTGTCAGCCGTTTCCATGCGGCACAGACGGCATGAGATACGGCTCGACGAGGACGGTTTGGCGGTGATGGGAATCATCATCGATGGCGAACGAATTCATCGTCACACAGCCAAGGCGTGCAGCACCCGCCCGGTAGAACCCAAAAAACCGTCAAAATGTGCAGCACCCGCCCGACACCGTGCAGTATCCGCCCGGGAAAATGGCCAAACGTGCAGCACCCGCCCGGTCCTTCAGGATCCTTCAGGATCCCTTCAGGCGGATAACAATCATCCGCCTGAAGGGTCAGCATCTCCCCCGTCGCCTGCGGCGCCGACCCCCAAGGGTGTTTTTTCCGGCGGGGAGAAGGGTAATCGCGGCGGCGCGGGTGCCGAGCCCTGCACCATCTTATTTCCCGCAGCCAATGTAGGTATTGCAGAACAGGTTCACGGAGATGGACGGATTGGGATTGCCGCGATCGCTTTTCGTGGGCTTGTTGAGTTTCTTGAGTCTTCCGGCCCCGATCCCTTTGAACCCTTTTCCCGCCGGGGGATAGTTGATGCGTGACATGACACCAGTAATATTTGCATTGGATCTGTGCGGTAAGGTCGATACACAGGTGGCGCTTCGTTTTCCAGGGGACGGTGTGAATTTCCTCAGTGTTGCGGAGAAACGGACATTGCTCGTTGCCTTTGTCCCTCCGCATGATGGCCTGCCGCTATGGTCAGCGATTCGCTGCCTTTTTCAGAACCTCCGCCGCCCACTGATTGAGACTTTTCCCCGACGATTGAGCAGCGACGAGCACCGCGCCATGGACTTCAGGCGGCACCCGAAGCATGAGGTTTCCAGAGGCGGGTTTTTCTGGAGGAATGCCTTGAGCTGCGCAGTCCTCCAGATAATCATCCACTGCGGCAATGAATTGGGCGCGCAGTTCAGTGACCGTTTCTCCGTGAAAACTGATGATGGGGCGTACTCCGAGTACGCGCCCAACAAAAATGCTGTCGCGTTCGTCGAAATTGATTCGGGCAGTATATCCCTTGTACGTCATGGTATTCATGGTTTCACTCCCACACGCTCCAAAAGTTCTCTCGCTTCCTCCACCTGGTACTTTTTTGCCTCTTTCCCAGGATGCGGACGATGACATCGCCATTGCTCGCTTTTCAGAGTGATTTTGACCCGCGAGCCTTCGCGTTCCAGGACCTCGCCGCCGAGCGCAAGGATAAGCGCCTCAATGTCGGCAAACACGACGGTTCCCGAAGTGGGCTGCCGAAAGAGGGCTTGCAAGGTCTTCTGATGGCGTTTCTGCATAGATACATGATAGCAAAATATGCAAGCGTCAGCCATGCCTGCTGGTGTGATGCTACAGCCGCCAATGCCTCATATCCCTTCCCCCCGCAGGATAGAATACCCCCGCTTTATGCGGGGGTCGGCGCCGCAGGCGACGGGGGGAAGCCGTACTCTGGATTATGGTGGCTTGGCGATGACAGATTGGATACTGAATGTGGACAGGGTGATGACGGTTTTTGGAGGGCGCGGCCATTGGTTGGAAGCGAGCCATGTTGTCCCCCCGCTTCCTTCGGTCGCAGTGTGCCAACGGCTCGCCAAGGGTTTCACCCCTGGACCCCAGCCACTGTCGGCCACTGTTCCCGATGGTCACGGTTGGTGGTCGGTGGCTTAGAGGCCGTGCGGCATGGTTAGGAGGTCGGCATGGATGAGCACTCGGCGGTGAAGCGTGGCAAAGGCGGGCGGTCGGCCTTGCCGGATGAGCAGCGCCGGAGCATCCGCAAGGAGGTCTGGCTGTCTCCCGTAGAGCTTGCGGACCTTAAGGTGCGGGCCGCAGCGGTCGGCATCACGCCCGGCGAATACATGCGCCGCGCCATTACTCATGCGCCGATTCCGATGCCGCCGGTTCCGCAGGTCAATCTAGTGGCGTGGCGCGAATTGGCTCGCCTTGCCGCCAATTCGAACCAGTACCAACTTGCCGTGAACAAAGGCTTGGCCCACGCCTGGCAGCCGGATTTGATCCCCGATCTACTTGATGCGATCCGCGAAGTCCGCCTTGCACTACTTGGCGTCGCCTCTGACTCTGACGGGGAGGGTGCCAGATGATTGAAAAGATCCGGAAAGGCAAAGGTGCGCGCGGGTTGGCCGAATATCTCCTGGCCAGCAAAGACCACAACGGGGACTTGCGGCCTCGTGCCGATATTATCGGCGGAACGCTAGCCGGACGGAACCCGCGCGAACTGGCGGCGGAAATCGGGATGTTCCGCAGAATGCGACCGAATCTGCAGACCGCCGTGGGTCATGTGTCCTTGCGGGTTCCAGAGGATGAGCGTGTATTGTCTGACGGCGAATGGGCGGCCATAGGAGACCGATGGGCGGTGGAAATGGGCATGGACAGCTACTGCACAGTGTGCCACGGCGATCACATCCACATCCTGTTTTCGCGCATCAACTCGAATGGTTCCGTTGTTTCCGATTCCCATGACTACCGGCGGGGGGAGGCGGCGGTACGGAAGATAGAACAGGAGTTCGGTCTGGTGCAGGTTGAGCCGTCGCATTTGCTGGAGCCGGGAAAGGCACTGGATCACAAGAAGGCCCCCACGAAAGGGGATTTTATCGCCATGGAGAATGGCGAGGTTCCTGCAAGAATCTTTGTGCAGAATTCGCTGGATTCCATCCTCGAAAAACAGCCCACAGCGACCCGTTTTGTTGTGGATATGGAAGCCTTGGGCATTGTTGTTGAACCCAATCTGGCGGCTACCGGCAAGCTATCGGGGTTCGCTTATCACTTTGGAGACTACCGTTTTACGTCTGCCAGCCTTGGCCGTGGTTATACCATGGGCAATATGCAAAAGAAGGGGTTTACCTATGAGCCAGACCGAGATGTTGAAGCAATACGCGCAGCAAAAGACAGAGCAGCAAGTTTCTTCGCTGGTAGACGCGCCGGAGATGATACGCCAGGTGCAAGCCATGAGGCGGGAATTGGCGCAACTGCCGCAGGTGATAGCCGACCGGACGTCATCCAGTTTGGAGCCATTGGACAAAATGGCCCAAGCATTGGATCAGGGGCTGGATACGCAGAGGGCGATCATGGACCCCTTGATCTCAAAAGCGGTGGAATCGATAGGGACGCAAATGGCGACGCTGGCCCACGACCGAGTGCAGAGGTCGGTGCGCATGGCTCGCGACCAACATCGCAAAGCCAAGGAAGCAAGTCGGGCGGCAAACGGATGGATGAAAGAAGCGAAGGCGTCACGAACGCAAAAAGCCGTTATGCAGGCGCAGATTCAGAGGCTCACATTGCGGTTTTGGATAGCGACAGGGTCGGCGGCGACGCTGGCCGCGGTCTTGGCGCTGATGATTTTGGGGAGGTTCCTTTGATGGCGTGGAACACAAGATTTAAGCAGGCGTCTGCCCGCAAGCATGGCAAATCACAAAATGAGCGGCAGGATGTGGATCGTAAGGCGGAGTTCGAGCGGTTGTGCGCGGTAGCTCATGGTGCAGATCTGATTGCCTACCTGCGTGGCCTTGGCTTGGATATTAAAAAGGACGGCGTCAAAGATTGGGTGGTAGATGATCGCTACCGGATCACCAGAAAGCAGGATGGTCATTTCGTATGGTGCTCATGGGACCAGAGCAGGGGTGGCGATGCTATTGCTTTCTGCACGGAGGAATTGGGCCGGAGCTTCCAGCAAGCATTGGCGGACCTTGGAGGAGGTCGGTTTTCTCCCGTGACAAAACCGCATGGAATATCTCATGTTGATCGTTTTCCGACTTCACCGCCGGTCAGTCGTGATCCTGATGCGGTATTGAAGTATCTGGAAGGCAGAGGCATCAGTCGGTCCACCATCAGGCACGCGCAGGGCGCCGGATTCCTGCGGTTTGTCGACTACGCAGGGACACCTAGTGTGGCTTTCTGCGGATATGATCCCGCGCATCATTTGCGATCCATGACGGTCCGGCTTGTGAAACCTATCTTATCCTGGAATGGTGAAAAAGAGATCACGAAGCTAGACACCAGGCACTCCGACAAGTCCTTCCCAGCCATCTGGCGAGGTGGCGATCCCGTGTTGCCGCCGGATGGTTTATTGTGGATCGTTGAGGGCGGTACTGACGCACTGGCGGTCATGGACTGGTACAAATCACATCAAATTGCCGCGCCGGACATCATCGTATCGGGCGGGGATGGCGTCCGTTCGTTTTTAGATCGGCCGCATGTACAAGCCCTCCTGACGCGGGCATCCTCTGTTTATGTTTCTCTGGAGAACGAGAAAGATCAGGAGACACAGATCAAAACGGATGCATCCCATCAACGGCAGATTGAAAAAATCCAATCTCTGGGATGCGATGTCGTTGCCTGGCGGCCACCTTTTGGCTCAAAGGACATTGCAGACGCATGGAAGGCGGGTGCCTTGCCTGATGCACATGATCCGCTGGCGCATACACGGCAAGGAGGCGGAGGCGGATCGGCGCCGATGCCTACATCAGCGCCCACGTCAACATCAACGTTTGGGCCGGAGTAGCTGTCGTGGTTGTCTGGTTACAGCATAACCAACAAACATGATTGTTTTTGTTTATATAATTCCGGTTTTAGTATAACCGGATTACCCCTGTGCCCTGCGGGGTACGACCTCCCACTGGGGGGTAAGGAACAGGCGGGGG
>NZ_JABBDR010000051.1 GCF_018854495.1 Acidithiobacillus ferruginosus | reverse complement strand
GGATGGTTATCAGTTGATCGGTATCGGTCAGTACGCCGTGGGCATGGCGGGCGCCGTGGTGGCAGCCCCGGACGACCCCTTGTCGGCAGCCATGAGCAACCCGGCCGGATTGGCATTGATGACGCCGCAGGCCGCGTTCTCGGCGGAGATTTTCAACCCGGTCCGCAAGACGAATCTGGGTTTTGGCGAGATCGGCAGCCATAGCAATGTCTACGGTGTTCCGGCCATCGGCTGGGTGGCCCCGGCCTTTGCCAAGAATTGGGTATTCGGTGGCGGTGTTTACGGAACGTCTGGCTTGGGTGTCAATTATCTGCAGAATTTGGGTTCCATGGGCTATGCGCAAGCCTTTAGCAGCATCTCCTTTATGCAGATGGCGCCGTCTGTTGCGTGGAAGGTAAATGATCGTCTCTCCGTCGGCGCATCATTGAATATTGCGGCGGAACAGGGTTCTTTTCAGCAAACATTTTCCCAGAACGCCCCTGTTGTCGTAGGCGTTGGTCCTAATGGTCCCATAACGCAAATGATGCCGCAGCAGGGTGGACTCAATCTGTCCACCCCAAGTTGGGCCTATGGCGTCGGCGCGACGTTGGGCGTGTTGTATAAGGTGAATGACATGGTGACCCTGGGTGCGACCTATAAGTCGCCCATCCTGTTCACTCCCATGACCTGGCAGGCGGGTTTGCAGAACCAGGTGAGCCCGGCGACGGGTAATGGGGTGATCGGAGCGCCAGGCCAGTATAGCGGACACCTCAATTATCCTCAGCAGATCGCCCTGGGTCTTGCCATCCGCCCCATTCGGCAGTGGTTGATCAGTGTCGAGGGACAGTGGATCAACTGGCATAATACCATGAACAATTTCACCATTTTTGGGCCATGGACGGCGTACCAGGGTGGCGCACCGGTCGCCGGATTATCCTCCGTTGCACTTCCCATGCACTGGAGCAACCAGTGGGTGGCCAACTTCGGTACCCAGTATGACGTGAACAACTGGTTGCAGGTGCGTGCCGGTTATACCTGGGGCTCCAATCCCATCAGCAACACCACCATCGCCTCCAATCTGATCTTCCCGGCCATCGTGCAGAATGCCATCACCTTCGGCGCCACGCAAAAGCTGGGTATGGGCTGGAAGCTGACCGAGGCCTATATGCACGAGTTCTCCAATACCAATACCGGCCCGGCGGGTTCTTCCCCATTTGGTGGTCCTATGCCTGCCAGTGCCACCATGTACGAAAACTCCTACGGCCTTCAGGTCGGTTACGACTTCTGACATATCTGATACATCCCTCCTCGGGTTATGAGGGAGACGGGCAACCGTCTCCCTTTTTTGTGGGCGCCTTGCATGGGGAGGGGGTTTTAGGGGAATATATAGCCGACCGTATTGCTAGGGATTGTCATGAAGTCGATACCGATTACCGATGTGAGTAGTCTGAAAAACGAGCTGAAGAAGTACAAGATGGGGAAGAAGCTGGAGATCCCCCGTTTCAATCAACTGGCGCGGATGGCTTATCTGGGGCGGCTGGTGATGACACCGCTGGACCCGGAAGACCCGTCCTGCAAGTCTTTTCTGGTGCATATCCAGGAGCCGCAGGGATTGGCGGCACATTTTATTGATCTGGATGAAGATTTGCAGGACGGCATCCTGATTCTCGACAGCGAGCAGTCCATGGCGATGGCTGGGATCATGCAGGCGGGCGTGGAGGATCGGGCGCGCTGGCATCAGGCCCTCAATGAGCGCGACTTCTATTTCTCATCCTTTTATCGGCCGAAGGATCAGGAAGCGCAGGGCGAAATTTCACAGAACGGATAGGTAAGTGGCGTCTATCCGTCTGCTCCATCTGGGGAAGCTCGGTCCGGAAGCGCTGCATCGCGCCTATGCCGGCTTGGCGGAGGAGCAGGACATGCCCATTCTGCTGCTGGCGCAGTCCGACGCCCATCTGAGTCTGGGCGCCGCCCAGGGGCCGGGCGCGGAACTGGACCGGCGGGCCTGCGAGCGGCTGGGCATCCCGGTGTTGCGGCGGGCCTTGGGCGGTGGCGT
>NZ_JABBDR010000050.1 GCF_018854495.1 Acidithiobacillus ferruginosus | reverse complement strand
CCGCCAATGATCGAACACAGCTACCAAATCGACCCGCGCCCCGCCGATCTTGGCGGGGGCTGGCGGTTGCGCCTGTTGGAGGGTGGTGAGGAAGTCGGCGGGGGTGTGTTTCCGCTGTCCGGGTACGCCACGGCAGAGAATGCCGAAGAAGCGGCCCGCTATGCCTATGAGGACGCCTTGGCCGAGGCTTCGGCTTGGCTGGCATCAAGGGATGAAGATTGAGCGGCGCGGTTTCGGACATGCTGGAAGCTGCAACGTGTGAATCACGGCCACTGTAACCGATCCTGCTGGTGATGGAACATACCAAAGCCAGACGACAGGTTGATTGCGGAGGCCGTCGAGTAGTCTGGTGTGGATAGGGCGGTTTTCAGAGGAACTTGGGCGTATTTTGGGCAATGCGCCCAGATTCACGGCACGGCGTATGCTGAAAGTCTTTATTTGCTGGGTTTCTTTTGGTTCAGACCAGCGGATTACCAATCCGATGGTCTCAATTATGGAGTGTTATTGATTTACAGAATGGTGGCGAAGCCATCATCAAGTGACAAGTCGTTTACCTAGTGCGCCACATCATCGCGTTTATTCTTTGTTAGATTTAAGCGCATTGGATAGTAGGGCGTAAAAAATGCCTAATATAAAGCCAATAAAAGCACCTAGTATGATGAAAACGCCTTTTCCTGGCCCTACGGGTTCCAAGGACGGCGATGACGGACGTACGACGTGGGTTAATTGTAATGCTTTTAAAGATGCCTGAGCCAATTCCATTTGTGCAGCGTTCGCTGCAACCTTGGCGTTTAGGTAATTTTCCTGACGCTTCAATGCGTTCAAATCATTCAAGAGTGAAGCCTGTTCTTTTGGTAATGTTACAGATCGTTCCATCTCAATTTTAAAGAGTTGTTGTTGCTCCTGCGCCACCTGATTATTCTGAATCATCATGGTGAGTGCTGTAGAATCATTGTGGACACTACCAATACCTTTTTGGACGAGAGGCCGCATCTCGTCAATCATTTGTGTCAATCTATGACTCTGGTTTTGGAGTACTGAATCCTTGGTTTTAAGTAGCGTCAGTTCCGTGTTCACAGTATGTTCTTGCGCTAAAACATTTTCGATTTGAGTATGAAGATTTTCTGACGTTGCTTGTAGCTGTTTAATATTTGCCGCTGAAGAAGCCTTTGGAACAGCCGAAATTTTGGTGTTATCGTTCACCAACCTCTGAAGAACAGTATTTTGAATCTGGCTGACAATATCGCCTAAGTGTTTAGGTGCATCCGTTTTTATGCACACTATGGAGGAATCCTTAGGGCTGAATACTTTAAAATCATTAGTGGGCAAGTTAATTTTCTTTTTTTTTGTTTACTAAGCTGTCTATAGCAAATGGAATATATGCATTATTCAATTGTGCTTCTACGCCTTGTGGAGAATCGACAAATATTGGTTGGCCATTTGCATCACGTCCAATGACGCCCATACTTACACATGCTTGATAGGCGTAGTTTTCTGGACGAATGAAACTGTATGCGCCGGCAATAGCCGCGAACAAAACGGTAATAACAATTATCGCTAGTTGTTTCTGACGGATTATTTCGTAGATTTCACGTAAGCTGATTTCGTCGCCATTCTCTGGGGGAATGGTAGGGCGGTTTGTGTTGGTCATTTTCTCTCTATTTTTGACATGTGAATTTTAGGAAGATGGGATGATAATCTATTTTTTTGCAAAATAGCTCATTGACGATTTATGGTTTTTGATAGCCCACGAGACAGAATGCATCATTCTGTCTCATGGATACTGACCCATGAGCGAATGATGGCCCGGTTTTGCGGGGTTCTCCGGGTGCCGGTGAGCGGCTGTTATGGGACATTACGGTGAGGCTGCTCATTTTTACCGGAGTACCCACTCCCCATGCGTCTTGATAGCGTCGTACATGGCATCCGGCGCGAGGTCCACGTCACCGGGCCACGTTAAGGCGCCATGGTCGATATGTACCTGGCTGAACATCACGGGGTCTTTCAACGGGGCGAAAACCCCCGTTAGATGGCTTGGTTCAAATCGCACCTGTCCTTGTGTTCCGTCAGCAAAGAGCACTCTCAGTGCTAGCGGCTGCTCCGTCTGGACCTCGACAACATCCCATTCCATCATGGCGTGTATCTCCTATAGCAAAGGCTCTATCGGCTTTGGTTGCTGCTTCGCCTGGCACAATGCCCAATCTTCCAGAAGTTCCTGCTGATGCAGTTCTGTCCAGTCGAGAACGAGCTCCTGAGCGCGACGGGGCAGGTGCCCTCTGATGACGGACAAGGACTCTATGGCAATGACCGCTTTGAACTCCGCGTACTGAACATGGAAGTGAGCGGGACTATGGTCATCGAAAAACATTTTGATGAGCATTCCGTAAAATGTGCTTATCGTGGGCAAGCAGACTCCCTCCATGTCCTAGCCACATACTACATTTTCTGGCAGGAACATCCTACCATATAGGTGCGGACATCACGCGACACTAAAGGTTACAGCAAGAGACTATGGCAAAGGTCAGTGTTACAGAGGCGGCAAAGCTGGCCGGAGTGGGTCGCCAGCAGCTCTATAGAGGGTATATATCAACCGGAAAAATAAGCGTTGAGAGAGATCACCAGGGCCGACCAATGATAGATACGGCGGAGATCATCCGAGTTTTTGGTGTTCTACAGGCGACGCCAGAAGCGACGCAAAATGTGCAAGAGGCGACTATAGATAAACGGCTCTTGGACAGTGAGTTACAGACCTATCTTGAGACAAGAGAGGAGATCATTGAGACGCTCAAGGAGCAGTTGAGTGAGGCCAAGGAGAGGGAGGTGTGGCTACGTCAGCAGCTTGAGCGGGCGCAGGCGGTGCTGACCGATCAGAGAGCACCATCGCCACGTCCTTGGTGGCGATTCTGGGGATAGCCTGGTGAGTCTCGGCTTGTGCTTAGTCGATAAGACGCCCTTGGCCATCGGCCTCCAGCCTGCCCTGTAAGTCTGTTTCCTGAGCCTCAAGGAACGGCAGGTCTGGCTCCATGTCGGGCAGACACGGCTGGCTTGGCGGATCGTCGTGCGGTCCTGAGGGCAGTTGTTGTTCGCCTGGATAGAGGGTCGGGATACGGCGCAGGTCCGTGCTGTCCATCGTGGCAGGGTCTTGGTCATCTTGATCGGCCACTACCGTTGCTGAGAATACGGACAGAACCATCTCTCCGCGAGGCTGCCCCCACGCTACGCGGTCATTCACAACATAGGCAGAGACTGTGCCGGGACCGTTGAGCTTCACAACCTGAATCCACCGCTCCGACACAAGGTCGGATATTGCGTATTGGACGGTGCGTAAGCTGCACCTAACAAGCTTGGCTAAAGTCTTTTGGCTAGCCACCACCGCGTTTTGATGGCCCATCTGCGCCACTAGGTGGTGCAAGAGAATGGCTGCACGAGGTTTGCGAGCAATCAAATTTGCCCATGCTTCGTGAGCCTTACGCTCCGTTTGCACCCATTGACCAGGCTTCGGGTTCGCTGGTGTTCCGATCACTTCATTATGGGAAGCCATGCCTGCACCTTTCCGGTAATACGTTGCGTAAAAAGTGTAAGGCGCTGCACAGGGTAACGCAACAAAAATACGCAACATGATGTAATTTTTACGCAGACCCATGCAATAGCTCATTGCGTAACCCCATGCAATGAGCTATTGCATACCCCCCCCCAAACGAGCCAGAAAAATCAATCAGTTAAAAAATCGCCCTTCTCTTGTTCTATGGAGCCTCCTTAGGGCCGTCACTGTGACGGATACGCGGATGGAAATCGCCTCGACCTCATCGACAAGGAGTGGGCGCTTGCTCCGACTGCGTCGGACCGCCCACGGACCTTCCCGGCGGGGAGCGGCACGCTCCCCCTGTCCTCGGCTTCGCCTCGCCGGGTCGACCCCCTTTGGGGACGTTGTCCCCCACTGCCTGCGGCAGCGGCTCCCCCTTTTGGTTTTCCAGTGAGGTGAGTTGTTTTTGAAAAAAGAGCTTTAGCTCCTACCCCGCAGGGGTGAAGAACAGCGAGGAGTGGCGGGCGATTCGCTGGCGAATCGTTCGACGCTACCGCAACCGCCCAGAGGGCGGAATGCTTGCTACGGAGTACTAGGCCAAGGCCTGCATGGTCGAAAGCGATCCGTGCCCGGCACGCCGAAGGCGTGGCAAGCGGGCACTCCTTGCGGTGCTATCGCGGTTGAATGGGTATTGCGGGCGCGTACATCGCTTTTTTTGCGCTTTTTGGTATAGAACTATACCCCACACCATTTGCGTGCGCTGTAGGGCAAATTTGGGGCCTTTACGGGGCGGTTACGGTGGGTGGACGTGCCTGGCGGTGATGGACGGCATCGTTGTGGCCGTTTCAAGCCATCTGTGATGGTCCAAAAAAAACCCCAGGCCGAAGCGTGGGGTTGGGGAGGATCGCCCGTGGATGGGGGATACCCATTCGCGGTTACCGTAACGAGTTTCTACGGGCCTATAACGGCCTCTGTGCATCTACTGCTTCGATGGGCGATTTTCGTCGCCATCATGGGCCTTGCCCTGGTCCCTATGGACCATCCATTGCGCTGGCCGCGCGTCGCACCCATTTCAGCGTCGCCACGCGCCCTCGAGCCATTGCCGGTGGCTCCCCTTGCGGGTAGGGCTTGGGATTGCTCTGTCCTCATGGGACGGACGCACTTACCGGTTTTCGCCCAGTCTCTCGCCGCAGAACCCTCGCGGATCAGGCCAAGATATTTCTTCCGTCGCGCATCCAAGATGGAACATCGACGGTCCACCGATTCCCAAGAGGAAGCGGTTCAGCCATTCCCAGGAGGTGCCATCCTCCCGTCCCGGATCGGCGGCCAAGCCGACCCAGGATACCTATCCCAGCCACGGGATAGTGTTGCCATTGATCTGCATGTTCGGGGTGCCACCCCCTTTTTCGGTTTTTCGCACGGCCCAGACTTTCGTATCCGGCTCGTCGCCGGGTCTTGCTTGCACCGCGTAAGTCAGCACTCGCAAGGTTCCTACTGGTCCAGTCTCCCAGGCTTCCACCTCTCCCGCTGCCAGGCGGGGTCCTTGGCGTTCAGCCCTTCCCTGCTTAGATGGATTCCCTTCCCTCGCCGGGGTGTCGGGATGCTTCCGTTACTGCGCCGGTTTAGCGGTCGGCTCAGGTTGCGGTTCGTCTTTCGACTTTCCGTAGATTTCCAGGGCTAAAGATTCCAAAAACGCTCCTGTACTCACCGCAACCGATCAACGCCTACTTACACACCACCGCATCACCGACTCCGACCTGCACCATCACCCTGTTACAGGTGCGGTTACAATTAGACGCTTGAGCTTTCGCCGGCCCTGGATTTCTCCAGGTGCCCTCTGTCCTGACCCGTCAAGCGGGCGGCCTCGCGGCCCTCACAGAGTCCGTGCATTTCGGCACGGCTGCACCTACGTCGTCGGCAAGCGTTGCGCCCTTTCGGCACGCCCCGCTGTGGGGACTTCACCCCATTTCACGGCCATCAGGTACTCACCGGTTACCCGGGAGCCCGTTTCGCAGTCGCCCAATCCTCCGCGTGGAGCGGTGGGATTGAGTCGAAGGAGGGGATTTCACCCTCCAGCGCTCAGCGTAGCGTCACGAGCCCTATTAGAGGCATGACGCTTCGCCGTGCTGAAACGATCTGGCGGATCGTTCGCGCCCCATCCGGGGCACCGAAGAAACACCGGGGGCTGGCGGCCCCCGAACAGCAGAGGGGGTGGCCGCCCCATGGCCCCCCCAGTATAGCGCCGGGCGGCCCGTATATGGAATCTTAATATATTCCGGTTTCACATTGGATGCTATTTAGCTTATTATTCGGTGCATGACTTCGGAATATGCACCCTTTGTGTTCACCAAGAAAACGGTCGCCATGCAGCGTCTCAGTGACGCGGTGCGCACCGGCTATGCCCACTATGTCTGCGGCACGATCCCATTGGAGAAAGCCGCGGCCTTTTGCGAGAAGCAGGCCGAGCGTTACCGCCTGTCCTGGTCGCCGGTGAAAACCCGCGCCGAGCGGAAGGCCGGGAAAGCCGTTTACCGGCTGATCCTGCTGCAAGAGGAATCCGCGCCGGACGAAATTCACTGGTGGCTCCTGCGGACGGAAGGAGCGATGTCCCCGGAAGCGGGGCGGGAAAAATGGCGGGACGGACTGCGGGACAAGATCACGATAGGGGCCTACGAGCTGGTTCGACACACCAAGGCGGGTGCCGATCACCCGGTATGGACCTGGCGGATGGAGAAAGCGCGAGAGCAGGCGTTGCGGGACACCCTGGTGCTGTTGATCCGGCAGAAGCGAGATGCGCAGTTGGAGCAGCTCATCGAGAGCGTCTGGCGAGCGCCGGGGTTCTCCGGGATACGGGATCAGGTCAAGAAGCTGGCGAAGCTCCTGCATCAGGAATGGAAGCGCAGCCGGGGCCAGGACGAGGCCATGCCCGCGATTCCTGAAAGGATCGGGTATCTGCGGCGCCTGCCCAGTCTGGGGCGGCGCCTGGAGGAATTGCTGGCGGGCAAGCCCAGGGAACGGGCGGTGCGGAAAGCGAAAGTGGTCACGCAGAAGCGTCGGGTATCGACGCAGGGAGGCGGGTTGGTGCGTTCTGTATTCACAGTGGAAGTGGGAAAGTCAGCGGCTCCGAGCGTTACTGAATCACCGGCGGAAGCCCAGAAATCCGGCCAGAGTCCGTCATGACCAGGTTATCCCTGAAAAGCCGGGTTGTACTGCGACAGATGCGTAAAGCAGGCCGGAAAGTATCCCGCAATCCGTGGAAGAATCGGTTAAGGATGATGGCGTATCTGAGGCGTATAGAACGGGAGCGGAGATCTTCACGATTATTTGGCAGGCCGTACCGTTTTCAGCGGCTACACGGAGCCGTGCGCTGAGTTGTAACGGGCATCACAGAGGCGATCAGGCAACGACCGGCAATATTGCAATACTTGTCCTCAAAGGCTCCGGGCTGGGCGACCCCCAGCAGGGCGGCGCTCCACGGCGCCCAGGAGACAGCACCCCGTCAGCGGCAGCACCGCCAGCCTCAGCAGGAGCCGATCAAGGCGCGGAAGATTGAGTGCGACCACTCACCAGGCATGAGCCGCTAGCACTCTTTCGCCGTTCCGATATACTTGTATATCGTTATCAGAACAGGAGCCGAACCATGCTTGCCATCCGACTACCCGCCGAAGTGGAAAACCGCCTTGAAGCACTGGCGCAAGCCACCGGCCGCACCAAGACCTTTTACGCCCGCGAGGCCATCCTGGAGCACCTGGACGACCTCGAAGATTTGTACCTTGCAGAGCAACGCCTGATCGACATTCGTGCAGGCAAGAGCCAAACCGTGCCACTGGAAGAAGTGATGAAGCGCTATGGCGTGGAAGGTTGAACTTGACCCAGCCGTCGAGCGAGAGCTAGGCAAGACCGACCCGCAGACAGCGCGGCGCATTCTCGCTTTCTTGCGTGGCCGTGTCGCCCAGCTCGACGACCCGCGCAGCATCGGGGAAGCCCTCAAAGGTTCCAAGCTGGGAGCCTTTTGGAAGTACCGCGTTGGGGACTGGCGAATCATCGCCAGCATCGAGGACAGCACTTTGCGCATCCTCGTTATGCGCATCGGCAATCGCAAGGAGGTTTACCGCCAATGATCGAACACAGCTACCAAATCGACCCGCGCCCCGCCGATCTTGGCGGGGGCTGGCGGTTG
>NZ_JABBDR010000005.1 GCF_018854495.1 Acidithiobacillus ferruginosus | reverse complement strand
CCGCCCACCGAAGAAGATCAATATAAGACGCTTGCGACTTCAAGGGGAAGGCCTTCTGCAGGTCTGGTCTAGAAAAGTAAATTATAGACAACTCGTCCCACGCTTGCCTATATTGGCTGTTGTTATCTATGGGGTTGGCCAACAAAGAAGGGGGCGGTAATTGTGCTACGATTTTAGCCATCGCCTTATATTGTGCTTGATAATGGCGGCCTCGCCCTG
>NZ_JABBDR010000049.1 GCF_018854495.1 Acidithiobacillus ferruginosus | reverse complement strand
TCGGCGGGGCGCGCCGGACTGAACGCGGTGTTGCGCACCCAGAAGGAAGTGCTGGACTACGCCCTGACCCGCCTGCAATACCGCCGCGACCTGGCCCTCAGCGCCGCAGAGCTGGATTTCCTCACCACCCAAGGAGAGATGCAACCATGAAGTCACGCAACTGGATCATCGGTGTCGGCTTACTCGTCCTTGGCGTAGCCCTCGGGGCTGGGGTGGTGTGGTGGTTGCGGGCCCCTGCCGCGGCACCGAGCGCCAACGTCGCCGCAACCCATCCTCAGGAAAGTACCCCCAAGGGACGGCACATCCTCTACTGGGCTGCTCCCATGGACCCCAAGATTCATTCGGATCACCCGATGAAGGACAGCATGGGTATGTCTTATATACCGGTGTATGCCTCCAGTCCGAACGCACAAAAGGCATCCGGCCTCAGCATCGATCCGCGCCTGGCGCAAAACCTGGGGGTGCGCCTTGTGGCGGTGCAGCACCGTCAAATGGGGCATGCCATCCATACCGTGGGCACCGTGGCAGTGGACGAGAACCGGGTCTATTCCGTCACGCCGCGTTTCTCCGGCTGGGTGACACGCTTGCACGTCCGCGCCGTAGGTGACCCCGTGCAGCGCGGCCAGGTGCTCGCCGAGATATATTCTCCCGAGCTATA
>NZ_JABBDR010000048.1 GCF_018854495.1 Acidithiobacillus ferruginosus | reverse complement strand
CGCGCCGATCAGGGTCGGGAGTTTGCCGATCTGGACATTGAAATTACCGGTGGGAGCGATTTCAAGATAACCGACGGGCAGGGCGCCGAAGGTGTTCTGAGTGAAGGTGCCGGTGGAGACAAAATTGGACCCGAGGCTCATGACATTATACGCCCCTGCCTGCAGATAAAATTGCACGAGTCCGGTGTTCTTTTGGATGATGACCATGCCGTTGCTGATGTCGGCGGACGCGGATTTGTTGCCAGGACTGCCCGATCCTGCGAACTTGTTGTCCTGCCAGATGCCGTAGCCGCTCGCCACGCCCTGCACGTTCAGTGTGCCCAAAGGGCCGGCATGGAAGGTCAGGGGACTGGGCAAAGCCAGAGGTGATGCATGACCAGTCCCGATCGCCAGCGGCGATAGGGCGAGCACAGTCAGCGGGATGATTTTATGACGATAACCCCTTTTGGAACTCTTCATGTTTGCTGCTCCCATTGGTGTGAAATTACAGGGAGCTTCTAGCAAACTTGGTGCCAACTTATAACAGGCTATAACTTAACGTTTTTTGGAAAATGACGAGGAAGTGATCGCGTTTGGTGCACCATATCAATGCGCTACGCACTGTTATGGTGCAACCCTTGGGGTGGTCGGAATCGGATCTTCAGGGCGCGACGGATTCGCTCAGGGAAAGCTCTTCCATGTCCAGATGAACATCATACCCCCAGAGGGCGTGAATCAAATGGAGGGTCTTTTGGGCTTCCTCCTGATCGAGGGGCTGAGAATCCATCTGCCGTAGACGCAGATGGCGGTCTCCCCAGCGATCCACGGACACGATCTGAATGTCCGGCGGGCGGGTGCTTTCAGCGATTTGTCGGGCAAAAGCCTGGCGCAGATACTGGTAGCCCGAGTCATCATGGATGGCGCTGACCCGGTACGCCGTAGCGTCCGGGTCGTTGCTCAGGGCAAAGAGGTGCAGGTCGCGCATGACCTTGGGCGAGAGGTATTGCAGGACGAAGCTTTCGTCACGGAATTCGCGCATGGCGAAGTGAATCTGCTTGCGCCAGTCGGGGTCTCCGGCAAAGGAAAACCAGCGGCGGTCTTCGTCCGTGGGCGCGAGACAAATCCGTTTGATGTCCTGGAACACGGCAAAACCCAGGGCATAGGGGTTGATTCCGCTGTAGCGCGGATCATCAAAGTCTGGCTGGAAGGTGACGGCGGTGTGGCTGGCGTAAAACTCCAGCAGGGTGCCGTCGGTAATCAGCCCCCGGGCGTGCAGGCTGTGCAGGATATGGTAATGCACGAAGCACGCGAAGCCCTCGTTCATGATCTTGGTCTGTCCCTGGGGGTAGAGATACTGGGCGATCTTGCGCACGATACGCAGTATTTCCCGCTTCCAGCCCTCCAGGTGTGGGGCGTTTTTTTCGATGAAATAGAGCAGGTTTTCCTGGGGGGCTGGCGGGAATGCGGCGGAATCAACGGGCTGGCTGGTGTCATGCGGAGGCAGGGTGCGCCATATTTCCAAGAGCTGCTGCTGCAGGTAGCGTTCACGTTCTTCGCGGCGTTGCTCTTCCTCGCGGGCCGAGAGCTGGCGCGGGCGGCGGGCGCGATCCACGCCGTTGCGGCTGATGGCATGGGCCGCATCCAATACGTCGGTTACCGTGTCGATCCCGTAGCGTTCCTCGCAGCGGGCGATGTAGCGCTGGGCGAACGCCAGATAGTCCAGAATGCCCTCCGCATCCGTCCATTGCCGGAAGAAGACATTGTTCTTGAAAAAGGCGTTATGCCCATAGGCCGCATGGGCGATCACCAGAGTCTGCATGGTCATGGTGTTTTCTTCCATGAGGTAGCTGATGCAGGGGTTGCTGTTGATCACCAGTTCATACGCCAGACCCATTTCGCCGCGACGGTACTGCCCGGATTCGATGGCACGTTGCTTGCCGAAAGACCAGTGGGCGTAATAGACCGGAAGCCCGATGGAGGCATAGGCATCGAGCATCTGCTCGGCGCTGATGATCTCCAACTGGTTGGGATAGGTGTCGAGCTGGAGTTCTTCCGCGGCGATGGCCGCAACTTCTTCGGTGACCGCATCGATCCGCGCGAAGGTCCAGTCATTGTCGGTAAAGAGGAACCTAGACATGGCTTGGCGTCTCCTCAGTGGCAAAGAGTGTCCGGAACATCGGGTAGATATCCTCGCGCTCGCTGGCGCGGGCGGTGACCAGCTCCGGGAAGTCCTGGGCAATGGCATCATAGAGTCGCAGAAGGTCACTCTCGCTGTCCCGGTTGACCTCCAGATAGAAGAGGTTGCGCAGGCGTGGCAGCAGGTTCAGAAGGTGCTCTTCCACCACGGCGTTGTCGGCAAAATAATTATCACCGTCGGATACCTGTGCCAGATAGACATTCCATCGGTCCGGGGGAAAGCGTTGTTGCATGATTTCTTCACTCAGGATGATGGCCGGAGAGACCAGCGTCCCACCTCCCTCGCGGGCGCCGAAAAACGCCTGTTCAGTGCACTCCGAGGCGGTGCTGTGGTGCTTGATGAAGACCATCTGCACGGCCTGATAGTGCCGGTGCAGGAACAGATATAGCAGCAGAAAGAAGCGCTTGGCCAGGTCCTTTTCCTTTTCACCCATACTGCCCGAAACGTCCATGACGCAGAACATCACCGCGTTGGTAATGGGGTGGGGTTGCTGGTCGATATGGGCGAAGCGCAGGTCGGCCTCGTCGATGAATGGAATCGCTTTGATTTTGCGCTCCAACGCGTCAATCTGATGATCCAGTTCGCTGAGGCGCTCCTGCTCTACGGAGACATCCTGCTTCTGTGCCAGACGGCCTTGAATCTCCTCCCGCAGGACGTTGCGAGCATCCAGCAGATCCTGCAATTCGCGGCGTTTTCCGGCACGCAGGGCGAGGCGGCGGGCACGGGCGGCACGCATGGTGCGGCCGACGTGCATGCGGGAGGGGCTGCCGTCCTTGATGAAACCCGCCCGCCGCCATTGATCGGCCTGGATATCCCCCTGCGCGGTCTTGCGCAGGTTGGGTAAGGCCAGCCCGTCGAAGAGCAGGTCCAGAAACTCGTCGGCGGAGAGGACGATGGCCACTTCGTCGTCACCCAGACCGTCGGGTGAGCCCTCGCGGCTTTTACCGGAGCGGCCACCTCCTTCGGGTTTGTTGATTTCGTCGCCACGCTGATATTCCTTGTTACCGGGTAACACCCGCTCCCAGGAGGTATCGCTGAGGTCGCGGTGAAAGCTGGGTTCATGGAGATCGCGGGTGGGGATGGAAACGGGTTGGTCGGTATTAGCCAGATCCTCAATGGAGCCGGAGCGGGCCATTTTTTCGACGGCGACCTTGAGTCGGGCGCGGACACGTCTTTGCAGGCGATCCTGATTGGCCGTGGATCGGGTTCCGGAACTGCGCCGGTCGATGATCATGCTCATGGCAGACTCCCTGGTGGCGACGCCTCACCCTCATTATGACCTAAAATGGGGCGGATGGTTACGGTGGACCTCCCCCAGGGACGGCCCACCGAGAACACGGTTTATTCGTAGACCTGCTCACCGTGCTGGGTGATGTCCAGCCCTTCCCGTTCCTGCTCAGCGATGACGCGCAGGCCCAGGGTCCAGTCGATGACTTTGAGGATGATGAAGCTGACGATGGCATCATAGGCCATCGTGACACCAACACCTGTCGCCTGAATGAGCAGTTGTCCGGTATTCCCTTCCAGCATACCCGCCGTACCACCGATGGCTTTCACCGCGAAAACGCCGGTCAGCAACGCGCCGATGATGCCGCCGATGGCATGGACGCCGAAGGCATCCAGAGAATCGTCGTAACCCAACCGGTTCTTCAGGTAGACCGCAGCCCAGAAACAGATGACGCCTGCCGCAAGGCCGATCCACAATGCACCCATGGGGCCGACAAAACCCGAGGCGGGGGTAATGGCGACCAGACCGGCTACGGCGCCAGAAGTCATGCCCAGCACCGTCGGCTTGCCGCGCGCCAGCCATTCCGCAAACATCCAGGAGAGGGCCGCCACGGCGGTGGCAATCTGGGTGGTAGCCATGGCCATCCCCGCGCGGTCACTGGCTGCCACTGCCGAACCGGCGTTGAAGCCGAACCAGCCCACCCAGAGCAGGGAGGCGCCGATCAGGGTATACATCAGATTATTGGGGTGCATGGCGTCATGCTGGTAACCGATCCTCTTGCCCATGACGAGCGCTGCGACCAGCCCGGCGATACCGGCGTTGATATGCACCACGGTGCCGCCCGCGTAGTCGAGGACGCCATCCGCGGCCAGCCAGCCGCCTGGGCCCCAGACCATGTGCGCGATGGGCGCATAGACCAGCAACGACCAGAGCCCGGTGAACCAGAGCAGGGCGGAGAACTTCATCCGTTCGGCAAAGGCGCCGACAATCAGGGCCGGCGTGATGATGGCGAAGGTCATCTGAAAGGTCATGTAAACCGATTCCGGAATGGTGGGGGCCAGACCATTGGCGGAATCCAGGCCCATGCCCTTGAGGAAAAGTCGACTCAGCCCGCCCAGGAAAGCATTGCCTGAGGTGAAGGTCAGTGAGTAGCCTATGAACATCCACAGTACGGAAACCAGGGCCGTGATGGCGAAACTCTGCGCCGCCGTGGCCAGGACATTTTTCTTGCGCACCATGCCCGCATAAAAGAGGGCCAGGCCGGGGACGGTCATGAGCAGCACCAGAGCCGTGGAGCTCAGCATCCATGCCGTATCGCCGCTGTTAAAGGGTGGGGTGGTATCGGCCTGGGCCAGCGGGCTGGCCAACCATATCCATGCGCCGATCCCCGACGCCACCGGTAAATATTGGTATTTCGCTCCCTTCTGCATCTTGTCGCTCCTTTTTTTGCCCGTTATGGGGCCGTTCGCCCCGTGCTTGCTCAGGTAGCGTCAAGCAATAAGTGTGCAAGCCAGGCAGGCTCAGGAAAGATAAGGGCTCATGGATCGTGGCAGGAGACCGGGAATGCCGAGCGCACCAAAATGGTGCGCTCTATCCGCTGCGCTGGTGGAGTCGGCCATCCCGGTCAAAAAAAGCCCGCGGGTGCGGGCAGGATAGCGGGACAGGTCGAAGCGCGGGCCGTTGGCCCTCTCTGCGATGGCACGGGGCCTCTAATGATGCTTGCGATAACGCATATACCAGTCCACCAGCAGGCGTACCTGCTTTTCGGTGTAGCCCTTGGAAGTCATTCGTGCGACAAAGTCCTGATGTTTGCGTTCGTCCTCCGAGGAGCTCTTCTTGCCGAAGGAAATCACCGGTAGCAGATCTTCGGTATTGGCAAACATCTTCTTCTCGATGACCGCGCGCAGCTTCTCATAACTGGTCCAGGCCGGGCTGACGCCGTCGTTGGATGCCTTGACCCGCAACACGAAGTTCACCACTTCGTTGCGGAAATCCTTGGGGTTGGCGATGCCCGCCGGTTTCTCGATTTTTTCCAGTTCTTCGTTGAGCAGGCTGCGGTCCATGAGTTGCCCGGTATCGGGGTCACGGAATTCCGTATCCTGCAGCCAGAAATCGGCGTACTGGATGTAGCGGTCAAAGAGATTCTGGCCGTAATCGCCATAACTCTCCAGATAGGCCTTCTGAATTTCCAGACCGAGGAACTCGGCATAACGGGGGGCCAGTTCGGTCTTGAGGAAGGCGAGATAGCGGGATTCCAGTTCTGCCGGAAACTGTTCGGCACGGACCTGGGTTTCCAGCACATGCAGGAGGTGTACCGGGTTGGCCGCTATCTCGTCGCTGTCGAAGTTGAAGGTGCGTGACAGGATTTTGTAAGCGAAGCGCGTGGAAATGCCGTCCATGCCCTCGTCCACGCCGGACGCGTCACGATATTCCTGCAGGCTTTTGGCCTTGGGGTCCCGATCTTTGAGGGACTTGCCATCGTAGACCTCCATCTTGGACCACAGGCTGCTGTTGCCGGGCTCCTTGAGACGGCTGAGGACGGAGAAACGGGCCAGCATGTCCATGGTATCGGGGGCACAGGGGGCAGCGTTGAGGGCGCTGCTTTCGAGGAGCTTGTGGTAGATCTGCGTCTCCTCCGTGACGCGCAGGCAATAGGGCACCTTGACGATATAGACGCGGTCGAGGAACGCCTCGTTGCGCTTGTTATTGCGGAAAGCAGACCATTCCGATTCATTGCTGTGGGCCAGGATGATGCCCTGGAAGGGCATGGCGCCGAAACCTTCGGTACCGTTGTAGGTGCCCTCCTGGGTGGCCGTCAGCAGAGGGTGGAGCATCTTGATGGGCGCCTTGAACATCTCGACGAACTCCAGCACGCCCTGAGTGGCGACGTTGAGGCCGCCCGCATAGGAATAGGCATCGGGATCGTCCTGGGAGAAATCTTCCAGCTTGCGGATATCCACTTTGCCGACGAGGCTGGAAATATCCTGATTGTTCTCGTCGCCCGGTTCCACCTTGGTGATCCCCACCTGGTGCAACTGCGACGGCATCAGGCGGTGCACGGTGAACTTGCGAATGTCACCACCAAACTCGCGCAGTCGTTTGGCGGCCCAGGGCGACATTACGCCATGGAGGGCGCGGGAGGGAATGCCGAAGCGGTCTTCCAGCACCGGGCCATCTTCATCCCGGTCAAAGAGACCGAGGGGCGACTCGAAGAGTGGCGATACCCTGCCATGGGCGGCGAGGCAGTAGATGGGATAGTGCTCCATCAGGCTCTTCAGGCGTTCCGCCAGAGACGATTTGGCGGCGCCCACCGGACCGAGCAGATAGAGAATCTGTTTGCGCTCTTCCAGTCCCTGCGCTGCGTGACGGAAATACGCGACGAGGTTTTCCACCACGTCTTCAATGCCATAGAAGTCCTTGAAGGCGGGATAGGTGAGCAGTTTGCGGTTCATGAAAATGCGCGACAGCCGGGGATCAGCCTGGGTGTCCACCACCTGTGGCTCGCCGATGGCCGCCAGCATCCGCTCCGCGGCGGTGGCGTAAGCCATGGGCTCCCGGGCACAAAGGTCGAGATAGGCATCGATGGAAAGGGTGACTTCCTGCTGCTGCAGGAAACGCTCCTGGTAACGGTCGAATAACGCCATTTGCCACTCCTTGCGGCATTGCCGCGTCTGCGATTAGTTAGACCTGCCATCGGTCGTCGCGGTTCGCTCATGGGGAAGACCCCCGGGTACACCATGAAACTAGCATTTCCTGTGCCAGTCTGACATTTCCTGCCCCAGTTGCCTGCTGTTCTACCATGGAGATGACAGCGTGCAATCACCCCGAATAGGGTGCGCTGGAGTGGTGCGCCACTGCACAAGTATGGTGCAGAACCTGGGGATGCGCCAGTGCAGCGCGGGTGCTTCATCCCTGGTAGATGGTTGGTTCGGGGACGGCGGTAGTTTTTAACCTATTGTTCTACATATTTTTTTCAAGAACGTTTGCCTTGAGGACGAAAAAAAGGGCGGAATAACCGCCCTGGAAGCCACTTGAGGAGGAGTGATCACATGACCATGATCAGTATTTATGAAGCAGGAAGCGTGCCATGTTCGATGCAGTCTTTCAGCCTGATGCCATGGGCCGCGCCATGCGTAGGTCCAGGGTATGGGGATAGTCTGGTTGATCTTCCGCGTGGGGGGGCAGCCAAGCCTGCTCACCGCTGCCGGTTGGCACGAAAAGGCTCTCGCCCGGACCCTGCAGGATCGGCTCCAGTTGCGGGCCCTGACTGTGGCCGGTCGTGGTGAAACGGCTCTGGCGCCGCGCCTCTGCTTCCCAGGCATTGACCGGGAAGGCCTCCGGATTGCGCCCGCCGGGATGCATGACGTGGTAGCTGCAGCCGCCCACGCTACGCCCATTCCAGGTGTCGATCAGGTCAAAAGTCAGCGGCGTATGCACCGGAATGGTGGGGTGCAGCGCGGATGGCGGTTGCCAGGCGCGGTAGCGTACCCCGGCTACCTGCGCATCGTGCGCACGAGTGGCCTGCAGCGGCACCCGTCGTCCGTTGCAGGCGAGCACATGGCGTCCCGGAGTCATGCCCGTTACCCGCACCTGCAGCCGTTCGACCGATGAGTCCACATAGCGCGCCGTGCCGCTACCCGTCATCTCTTCGCCGAGAACGTGCCAGGGTTCGATGGCGGCGCGCAATTCGATGTCGATCTCGCCGATCCGGACGTGACCGTATCGTGGAAAGCGAAACTCGGAGAAGGGTGCCAGCCAGTCGAGATGGAAGGGAATATCGTGTTCCTGCAGGTCCGCGCAAATATCGCGCAGGTCCTCCCAGAGATAATGGGGTAGCATGAAGCGATCGTGGAGGGCGGTGCCCCAGCGCACCAGTTCATGACGATAGGGGGTTTCCCAGAAACGCAGCAAAAGGCTGCGCACCAGCAGTTGCTGCGCGAGGCTCATGCGTGCGTGGGGCGGCATCTCGAAGGCCCGTAGTTCCACCAGCCCCTGCCTGCCAGCGGCCCCGACCGGCGAATAGAGCTTGTCGATACAGATTTCGGCGCGGTGGGTGTTGCCGGTAATGTCCACCAGTAGATTGCGGAAGAGACGGTCCACCAGCCATGGCTGCGGCACGATGCCGGGCGGCACCTGAGCAAAAGCGATCTCCAGCTCGTAAAGGGCCTCATGGCGCGCCTCATCCACCCGCGGCGATTGACTGGTGGGGCCGATAAACATGCCACTGAAAAAATAGGACAAGGCCGGGTGATGCTGCCAGTAGGTGATGAGGCTCTGCAGCAGATCGGGGCGGCGCAAAAAGGGACTGTCGCCGGGAGTGGCGCCGCCGAGTGTCATGTGATTGCCGCCGCCGGTGCCGGTATGGCGTCCATCCAGCATGAATTTTTCGGCGGTCAGCCGACAGGCGTGGGCATCGTCATAGAGGGCCGTGGTCTTTTTCACCATCTCCTGCCAGTGCGTGGAAGGATGGATATTCACCTCGATGACCCCAGGGTCGGGGGTGACGAGCAGCTTCTCCACCCGTGGATCGCTGGGCGGCGCATAACCCTCGATGACTACCGGCATATTGAGTTCGGTGGCGCTATGTTCGACCGCGCCGAGCAGGTACAGATAGTGTTCCGCCACCTGCAAGGGCGGGAAGAAGCAGTACAGGCAACCTTTGCGGATTTCCAGAGTGACTGCGGTATGGGGGATCTCCTCCCAGAGTCGCTGGTCCGTCGTGGACGATGGCTGCGCTTCAGGGACATGGCTGTCACGCGCGGCGATCTCGCCGTGGATGTCCGGCAATGCCGGCATGGGCGCGAAGGGATCAGTCTCCGGCTGCCACTTTTTATGGGCTTCGACGACCCAGGGCAGGCTGTCGAGGGGCAGACGCATGCCCAGCGGCGAGTCGCCAGGCAGCAGAATCAGCCGCCCGCCCCGGAAACTCCACGGCGCCGAGTACCAGCGCCGCTGTTTCCAGTCCCAGGCGAGGGGCAGTACCCAGCCCACCGGCTGATCGAGTCCCGCCTGCAATTTGCCGATCAGCGCCTGGCGTTCCAGCGGGTCGTCGAGGCGATGGGTGCTGAGATCGATATCGATCGGAGTGCGGCCCTCCTGATGCAGGATATGCCAGGCGTCCTCGTAAGCGGGCAGCAGACGGTCGCTGTCGAGTTGCAGATGACGGGTCAGGGTACAGGCGAAGTTGTGGATGTCATCCGCCTGCCAGCCGTAGTCGTGCAGCGGCTCGGCGAGCAGCCGGGGCTCGCGCCACAGGGGGAACCCATCCTTGCGCCAGTACAGACCGAGCGCCCAACGCGGCAGCGCTTCGCCGGGATACCATTTGCCCTCACCCGTGTGCAGCAGTGCGCCGGGCGCGAAGCGCTGGCCGAGGCGACGCACCAGCGTTTCGGCGCGTTCCCGCTTGTGCATGCCGAGGGCTTCCTGATTCCATTCGGCGGCATCCACTCCTTCAGTGGCGACGAAGGTTGGTTCGCCGCCCATGGTGAGACGCATGTCGGCGGCCTGTAAACGCTGATCCAGCGCATCCCCGAGGCCCATGATCCGTTCCCATTGCCCGTCGGTGTACGGCTTGGTGACGCGGGGCGTTTCCAGCAGGCGGGTCACGGTGTTGGCGAAGTGAAACTCGGCCTCGCAGGTGCCGGTGGCGCCGGTAATGGGGGCCGCGCTTTCATAATGCGGGGTACAGGCCAGCGGGATGTGGCCCTCTCCGGCAAACAGTCCGGAGGTCGGGTCGAGACCGATCCAGCCGGCGCCGGGGACATAAACTTCTACCCAGGCATGGAGATCCGTGAAATCGCTGGCGGGGCCTGCGGGTCCATCCAGGGGCGCCTGATCGGCCACCAGTTGCACCAGATAGCCGGACACGAAGCGAGCCGCGAGCCCCATGTGGCGGAGCACCTGCACCATCAGCCAGGCGCTGTCGCGGCAGGAGCCACTGGCCTTTTTCAGGGTCTCCTCCGGTGTCTGCACCCCGGCCTCCATTCGCAGGGTATAGCCGATCTGTCCCTGCAGGCGTTGATTGATGGCCACGAGAAAATCCACGGTACGCTGGCGCTGGCGGCGGATATCGAGCAGAAAACGCCGTAGCAACGGGCCGGCCTCTTCCTGTTCCAGGTAGGGTGCGAGTTCCTTGCGGAGGATGGGGTCATAGGGGAAGGGCCAGTGTTCGGCACTGGGTTCTATGAAGAAATCAAAGGGGTCGATCACGGTCAAATCGGCGATGACCTCTACATCCACCTTCAGCGAGCGCGCGCGCTCGGGAAAGACCAGGCGCCCCTGGTAGTTGCCGAATGGATCCTGTTGCCAGTTGAGAAAATGCCTGGCCGGTTCGACATGGAGCGAGTAGGCCAGGATCGGGGTGCGACAATGGGGCGCAGGGCGCAGGCGCAGCACATGGGGGTGGATATCCACCAGCCGGTCAAAGTCATACACGGTCTGGTGTCGCAGTACGACATGGATGCCCATGATGATTTCCTCCGAAGTGGGTGTGCGCCGCGTCCGCGGTCAGGCCTGCGCGGCATTCAGGAGCAGCCCGCTCGGCACTCCGTCGAAACCGGTATCCTCCCGGGCAAAATAGGTGCCCTGAATCGTGCGGTGCACCATGGCGAGATCTTTCTGTGCCTGATCCAGATACTCATGGAGCAGGTCCGGGCGCAAATTCGCCAGTTTCAGGGCATCCAGACGCCGCCGCGCGCGGCGCACGGCCTCGGCGGGGATGCCCGCGTTGGGCAGATAGGCGAGCGCCACCTCCATCTCCCCCAGGCAGTACTTCATGCTGCGCGGAAACTTGTTATCCTTGAGCAGATAGTCTACCACCTGATTGCTGCGCACCTGCACCGAGACATGACGGCGGTACATCTCAAAGGCGCTGAGCGCACGCAACACGCCCAGCCAGAGGCTGCTGGTGGTCGTTTTCTGTAGCCCCTGGTCCTGGGGCAGAATCACGGCGCTGGTCACGTCGACGATGCGGGTGGTCATGTCGGCGCGTTCCATGTTGCGGCCCAGCTTGATGAACTGGTACACGTTGTCCTGGCTCATGCTGCTGATGAGCAGTCCCACCAGGGCGTGGCGTCGGGAAATGACCTCGCTGAGAAAGGCATAACGTGCATGACGGCTGTCTGAACTGGTGCCGGCATGTTCGCGGACGAAGAGGAAGAGGGTGTTCAGGCGCTCCCAGAACTCGGCGGGAAGCAGGTCGCGGAAGGTGCGGCAATTCTCCCGGGCCTGATGGATGGCGGCCATCACCGAGTTGGGGTTGCGCTCGTCGGCAATGAGAAACCGCATGATGCGGCCTTCCTCCGGCGTGCCGTAGTGCTCCGTGTAGAGTTCGGCGTCGCCCGTCACCTGCAAGAGAATGTCCCAGCCGAACTCGGCGCCCTGGGGCAGGTCGAGCAGCAGCAGTGTGGTGGCGTTGATCAGTCTGGCCATGTCTTCGGTCCGCTCCAGATAGCGGGCCATCCAGTACAGGTTTTCAGCTACGCGCGAAAGCATGGGGCCTCCTCATCAACAATCCAGGTGTCTTTGCTGCCGCCCCCCTGGGAGCTGTTCACCACCAGCGACCCCGGTTGCATGGCCACCCGGGTCAGGCCGCCGGTGGTCACATACAGCTTGTCCGCCTGCAGGATAAAGGGACGCAGATCGAGATGGCGGGCTTCCAGATGGTCTTCCACCAGGGTTGGCGCGGTGGAAAGATTCAGGGTGGGCTGGGCGATATAATTACGCGGGTTGGCGGCGATCAGTTCCGCGAAGCGCCCACGCTCTTCGGATGTGGCGCGTGGTCCGATGAGCATGCCGTAACCGCCTGACTCGTTGGCCGGTTTGACCACCAGTTCGTGCAGGTGACTCAGTACATAATCGCGGTCTGCGTCGCGCATGCACAAGTAGGTCGGCACGTTGGGCAGGATGGGTTCGGCGTCCAGATAGTAGCGGATGATGTCGGGCACGAAAGCGTATACCACCTTGTCATCGGCGACGCCGGCACCGGGAGCGTTGGCAATGGCGACCGTGCCGCGTCGCCAGGCGCGCAGCAATCCGGGAATACCCAGAGTGGAATCGGTGAGGAAGACCTCGGGGTCCATATATTCGTCGTCGATGCGGCGGTAGATCACATCCACCCGCTGCGGGCCGGAGATGGTCCGCAGATAAACGATATCCTCCCTGCTGACGAAAAAATCCGCGCCCTCCGCCAGATAAGCCCCCATTTGCTGCGCCAGATAACTGTGCTCGAAGTAGGCCGAGTTGTAGATGCCCGGGGTAAGCACGGCGACCACGGGCCGTTCACCTTCGCGTGGCGACAGGGCGGCCAGGGTGTCGTAGAGCCGGTTGGGGTAGTCGTCCACGGGCAAGATAGTGGAAGACTTGAATAGTTCAGGAAAGAGCCGCTTCATGATCTGTCGATTTTCCAGCATGTAGGAGACGCCGGAGGGAACCCGCAGGTTGTCCTCCAGCACATAGACCGTGCCGTCCGCATCGCGGACCAGATCGCTCCCACAGATGTGCGCCCAGACTCCGAAAGGTGGACGCACGCCGCGACAGGCCTCCCGGAAATTGCGGGAGCTGGCCAGCACCTCGGCCGGGAAAACACCGTCCACGACGATACGCTGGGCGTTATAGATGTCGTCGATAAAGAGGTTGAGGGCTTGCAAACGCTGCTTGAGCCCGTCTTCGATGCGCACCCACTCTCGCCGTGAGAGGATGCGGGGGATGATATCAAAGGGCCAGGCGCGGTCGATGTTGCCTGCCTCGCTGTACACCGTGAAGGTGATACCCATGGCGAGGATGGCGGCATCTGCGGCCTGTCGGCGGGCACGCAGTTCACTGCTGTCCAGGGTGCTGAGGTAGTCAAACAGGGGGGCTGCCGGCAGACGTGGCACCGCACCTTCGCCTACCAGTTCATCGTAACTCTTCTGCTGTTGATAATGCTTGCTCAGCCAATCCATCGACCGGTTCTCCTCTTCGCGTGATGCACGCTCACGCTTCTGAATATGGCGGTGAGACGACGTCCTCGTTCCGATGCCGGATCGGGCTGTGCTGTGGTCGCTGGGGTAATATCAGCAAAGATTATGCCAGATGCCGGCTGGGCGACCGCCTCCTTCTCGGGTGTCCCGATAACGCCATTCCGGTCGCCAGCCATCGCATTTCCCGCGGGACCGTGTCGCAGTAAAGAAAAGATATGCACCAATATGGTGCGATTGGCTCAGCCATGGTGCAGGGCCGATTTCGTCCGTTAACGACCGCCGTTTTCTGTTGCTTCAGTGAGATTCGTGGTCGCACTTTCCCAGGCAAAGCGCGGCAGGTCATCCAGCGCCCGTAGCAACCCCTGGCTCCAGCGTTCACCGATGCTGCGGTAAAAAGGATCTTCGTCGGAAAAGGTCAGGTAGCGCCCCGCCTGCAGGCTGTTGGCGCGGTAAATGAGCAGTTCCACCGGAGGGCCTACGGTGACATTGCTGCGCATGGTGGAATTCATGGAGACCAGCGCACAGCGTGCTGCAGCCTCCAGCGAGAGGTCGGGCCTGACTACGCGGTCCAGGATCGGTTTGCCGTACTTGATTTCGCCGATTTGCAGAAAGGGATGGTCCGATGATTCATGGATGTAGTTGCCTTGTGGATAGATCATATAGGTGGCTGGCATCTCTGCCCCGATCTGCCCGCCGAGGATGAAGGTCGCTTCAAAATTGGTGTTGGCGGTATCGCGGTTGGCTTGGTTGCGCTGCACCTCGGCATTGATGAGGCCGACATAATCCGCCGCCTCCGCCATGCTGGTCAGATGGAGCAGATGGATTTCGGCGTCCTGGTCGATATCTTGCTGCATCCGCTTGACCACGCCCTGGGTGGTCGCCAGATTGCCCGCTGAAAGCAGGCAGAGAAAACGATCGCCGGGCCAGCAGAAGTGATGCATTTTCGAGTAGATGCTGACATTGTCGGTGCCCGCGTTGGTCCGCGAGTCTGAGCAGAAAACCAGGCCCCCTGTGACGTGGGTGGTGAGGCAATAGGTCATGGAGTGTTCCTGTGAGCCCGACGACATGGATGGATGATAGTCGCCGAAAATACCATCCTTGGGAAGCCCGACCAAAGGGTTGGCCGCCAGTGGTGCTAGGCGCCCCGTCCATAATGCACTATTATGGTGCATCATGTGCACCGGCAACCGGCTGCCGCACGATGGCGCATGCCTGGCATTTGTGTCGAGGATGCAGAAGCATGTCCATGGTATGCCGGAGTACAGGAGGCTATGTTCCTGCATGGTCTGGTGCGCTTTTTGCTTTACTGAGCACGGAGCCTGTTTGGTGAATCATAAAATCGGAGCTTGCATGGCGCGCCGCAAAAACATAACCACCCTGCCCACGGAGAATATGGTGTTGGACGCTCTGGAATCAGCGGTACTGGTTCTGGGAGCGGATTACCATATCCGGTATATGAATCCCGCCGCCGAGAATCTGCTGCGCATCAGCCAACACCAGGCATTGGGACAAAATTTGCCGGCGCTGTGCAGTGTCATTGGCGAAGAGCGATTTGCCACACTTTTTGCGGATACCCTTGCGGCGAACACGGCGACACTGCGCAGAGCCCTGCCCCTGGCGCTGAGTGAGGGCGGCGGCGCCGTGGTGGATTTGGTGGTGACACCGGTACCAACCGACGGCCTCATTATTGAAATGCGGCCCATGGAACTGCCAGCGCGGCACGCCGAGGAGGAAATGCAGGACCGCATTTACGGTGCAGCGCAGGAGATGCTGCGCGGCCTCGCCCACGAAATCAAAAACCCCCTCGGTGGTTTGCGCGGGGCTGCGCAGCTCCTGGATCGCGAGTTGCAACGCCCGGAACTGAAAGATTACACCCGGGTCATTCTCCATGAGGTGGATCGCCTGCATCATCTGGTGGATCGCCTCCAGGGGCCCCGTAGCCGCCCGGTTTTTGCCGAGGTGAATATCCATCAGGTGCTGGAGCACGTGCGTCACCTGCTGAATGCGGAATTGCCCACCGGTATTGCCGTGCGTTTCGACTACGACCCCTCCATTCCCGACCTTATGGCGGATCAGGAGCAACTGGTGCAGGTTTTTCTGAATCTGATGCGCAATGCCCAACAGGCGCTGGACCGCCACGGTGCCATCCTGATCCGTACCCGGGTCGAACGCTACGTTACCCTGCTGCACCACAAGTTCCGCCTGGCGCTGCGTGTGGATATAGTCGACAACGGCCGGGGAATCCCCCCCGATCTGCTGCCACGGATCTTTTTGCCCCTGGTCACCAGTCGGGCCGAGGGTATGGGAATGGGGCTCGCCATCGTACAGGGACTGGTGCGCGGGCATGGCGGCGTGGTCCACTGCCATTCACAACCGGGAGAAACGGTATTTTCCGTTTCCCTGCCCCTGTCACCGCACCGGGAGGCATCCGCATGACACAGGTCTGGATTATCGATGACGACCCTTCCATTCGCTGGGTTTTGGAGAAGGCGTTGACGCAGGCCGATATCCCGGTGCGCAGCTTTGCAGACGCCGACAGCGCGCTGCGGGCCCTGGGGCGTGAGCAGCCGGGGGCCGTTGTCACCGATCTGCGTATGCCTGGCCTGGACGGATTGGCGTTTCTGCGCGAAGTGCAGTCGCGCTGGCCAAAACTGCCGGTGATCGTGATGACGGCGCACTCTGATCTCGACAATGCCGTCGCCGCTTTTCAAAGTGGGGCCTTTGAGTATCTGCCCAAGCCGTTTGACATGGACGAGGCGGTTACGCTGGTGCAGCGCGCCCTCGGCAGTCGGGCGGGACCGAGTGCGGCGGGCGCTGAGGAGAGCGATCCGGCGGAAATGATCGGTGAGGCTCCGGCCATGCAAGAGGTGTTTCGTGCCATCGGGCGTCTGTCGCGCTCACAGATCAATGTGCTGATTACCGGCGAATCGGGATCCGGCAAGGAATTGGTGGCCAGTGCACTGCACCGGCACAGCCCCCGTGCGCGCGGACCCTTCATTGCTATCAACACGGCGGCCATTCCCGCGGAGTTGCTGGAATCGGAACTGTTTGGTCATGAAAAGGGCGCTTTTACCGGGGCGGTGCAGACCCGGCAGGGTCGCTTCGAGCAGGCCTCCGGGGGAACCCTCTTTCTGGATGAAATCGGCGATATGCCGGCCGCCCTGCAAACGCGCCTGCTGCGGGTGCTTTCCGACGGCACTTTCTATCGGGTCGGTGGCCACGCGCCCCAGCGTGCGGACGTCCGCGTTCTTGCCGCGACCCACCAGAACCTCGAAGCCAAGGTGCGCGATGGCAGCTTCCGGGAAGATCTCTACCATCGTCTCAACGTCATCCATATCCATCTTCCGCCCATACGCGAGCGGCGTGAGGACATTCCGCGTCTGGCCCGCCATTTTCTCCGTCGTAGCGCGGAGCAACTGGATGTCGAGCGGCGAATATTGAGTCCGGAGGCGGAGTCCGCCTTTATGAACTGGCATTGGCCCGGTAATGTGCGCCAATTGGAAAACGTCTGTCGCTGGATTACGGTGATGGCACCCACCCGCGAGGTCCAGGTGACGGATTTGCCGCCGGAAATGGCCGCATCGCCGGTGCCCGCCATGATGCCGGATCCGAACCCCCAGGATTGGCGCCTGCTGCTGGGGGCGGTGGTGCGACAGCGCCTCGCGGGTGGTGAAGAAGCCCTGCTGGACAAGATTCAGCCGCTGTTCGAACGCTGTCTGCTGGAAGCGGCCCTGCAACATACCCGTGGCCATAAGCAGAGCGCCGCGCACAAACTCGGGTGGGGGCGCAATACGCTCACCCGCAAGCTGAAGGAGTTGGGCATGGCGGAGGAACCGTAAAGCATCGCTTCTGGCGAATCCCGGGCTTTCGACTAAAACGCCTTGTATGTGGGGATAAAGGGTATGCTTGGTCGCGCTTGAGGTGTCTATGCAAGGTGTAATGTTATTGTTGGAAATCGTTGTCGTCCTGTTGCTGCTGGTGGAGGTTTCCATCCGTCTGCGGGCACGGCGCCGCCGTTTACAGAACAAAAGCAGTGCCCCGGTTTTCGTATCCGCGCGTTCGGTGCGCACTACGGATGTGCCCAAGACTCGATCGGAAGCACCCGGCGGAGAGGCCGTTACCCCCTCCGTAACGGTTACCGGCGGCGCCGAGCAGCAGTTGCTCAGTATCGACGATCTTCTCAACGAAGCGACCATTTACCTGGAGTATGGCCACTATGCGCAGGCCGCGACCGTGTTGCGCTGGTATGTGGATATCAACCCGCATGTGACCAAACCCATCAACATGCTCCTGGATGCCTATCTTGCCATGGCGGATATCGACAGCTATGCCGACCTGCTCGAAAGTCTGGGAGAAAAGCCGGGGGCTGCCCCCATGGACGAATCCTGGTGGCGGGAACGGGTAAATACCGGTCTGAGTCAGGATCCCGGCAATCTTGAACTCCTCGTGCTTGCCGAGAAAGTGGGCATGGCCATCCCCCTTCCGCAAGTGCGAACTCCGGATGCCGTCATGACGGCGGAGATGGCGCTGGCCCTGGTGTCCCGCAACCACGATCCGGCCTACGGCATGGCGATCCTGTGGCGGGCTATCGCCCATGAACCGCGGCGACTGCCGTTGTATGCCGAACTTCTGCGCATAACCTACCAGCAACGCCGTATCGAGGATTATCTCAATACCCTGATACTGCTCTTCCTGGCGGTGGGCAGTGGTGGCAAAACCTTGCGTGAACGCATGTTGCGGGCAGGCGAAGACCTCGGCCCGCACCCCCTGTGGGATACGCTTGCACAATGGAATGGCGACCCGGAAGTATTGAGACGATTGGCCAGATCACGCCACCTGGAGATTCCGGCCGGGTTGTCCGGCGCTGCGGCATAAGGCGGATGACCGCGCTTGACAAGCTTGTGCCGCGCTAACGACAATCGCCTGCAATCAACGGCTCCGCACCATACCGGTGTGTGGCAGGTGCTGAGGCAGACAGGGAGCAGCAAGGGCATGAATCTGGAGGAAGTCAACCGCCTCGTACGGGCCGATATGGCGGCGGTGAACAGCGTTATCCAGGAACAATTGCGTTCGGGGGTGCCGACCATTCCGGCCATGGGGACGTATCTGATCAATGCCGGTGGCAAAAGGCTGCGGCCTATGGTTCTGCTGCTCGCCGCACGCATGGGCGGTGAGCGTGGCCCGCGTCCGATCTCTCTGGCGGCTGTTGTCGAGTTTATCCATACGGCGACGCTGCTGCATGATGACGTAGTCGATGGTTCCGAACTGCGGCGCAGCAATGCGACTGCTAATCAACGCTGGGGCAACGCCGCCGCCGTACTCGTCGGGGATTTTCTTTACGCCCGATCCTTCGAGATGATGGTACAGGACGGCGATATGCGTATCCTCGCCACCATGGCGGAGGCCACCAGCGTTATTGCCCAGGGAGAGGTCGCGCAACTGGAGAATGCCAACGATGCCGATCTGAGTCCTGAGGCGTACTTCGCGGTCATAGAAGCCAAGACCGCCAAGCTCTTCGAGGCCGCCGCCCGTATCGGGGCGCTGGTAAACAACCTGGATGCCGCTGCGGAGGGGGCCTTGGCGCAATATGGCTCGCTGCTCGGCATCGCCTTTCAGTTGATGGATGACGCCTTGGATTACTCCACCAGCGCCGAGAAAATGGGTAAAAACCGGGGCGACGATCTGGCGGAAGGCAAGGCAACCCTGCCCTATATCCATGCCATGCAGCATGCCACGGCGGCAGAGCAGGCCATTTTGCGTGAAGCACTGAGCGGCAATGCGCCAGCCGTCTTTGGAACAGTCTGGGAAATCATTGCCAGAACAGGGTCAATTGATTACACTTTGCGCGTCGCGAAGGAAAAGGCGGATCAGGCTATTGCTTGTCTGTCCGGGTTCCCGGAAGGTGTGGAGAAGGAAGCCCTTGCTTTTTTGGCGGCATTTGCCGTGCGGCGTGATTTTTGAAGTATGTCATCGGGGCGTGGCTCAGCCTGGTAGAGCGCCGCCTTCGGGAGGCGGATGTCGGAGGTTCGAATCCTCTCGCCCCGACCAATTGAGGAAAGGCCCGCATTGTCGGGCCTTTTGCATAAGGACTTGGCGGTCGTCGAGTCTGTTTTTGTGGCGGATCCGCGGATGGCATGGCGCTGTCAGTCCGCACCACACGGGTACCTGTACTTATGCTGAAGTGGGTGATTCTAACGGTGTTTGTGGCGCTGCTTTGGTATGGCCGGCAGCACCGCCGCCCCCGAGCACCACGGATAGATCGACTGGTGCGATGCGCACGCTGCAACCGGCATCTGCCACTACAGGAAGCGGTCCGCCGGGCTGACGGCGGTTACTGTTGCCCACAACATGCCGGAGACGATCAGTGAATCCTGCCGTACCCTCATATCGCGCCGGGCTCTATGCGGCCTTTCCCCTGATCGCCTATTTTCTTTCCTGGTATTACAACGGTCAGACGATCCCGCTGCTGGCGGTCACCAGCATGGTTTTGATGGTCTGGGGTGCCCTGGTGTGGTGGCCGCGCCTGGGGGACGGACTGGCCTGGCCGCGCGGGTTTTTGCCGATCTTCATGCTGCTCTGGCTGCTGTGGTTTGGCCTGACCCTGTTCTGGAGCGGATCGCCTTACACGAGCTGGTTCTACTTTTGGGTATTGGGTGCGCTGCCGCTGACATTTCTCATCAGCGTGATGATCCCGGCGCCGGTCGCAGAACAGGCCTGGGCCTGGTTTTGGCGAGGGATCTTGCTGAGTGCCTGGATTCTGAGCGGCATGGCGCTCTGGCAGTATTACCACTGGATGGGGCGGGGCGTTGGACTATCCGGCTTACGGCCTTACGGTCCGCTGCTGGATACCAACAGTTTCGCGGCGTGGCTGAATCTCCTGTTTTTCCCCATCCTTGCCGTTTACCTCATCGACGACGAAAAACGCCGTACGCGCTTTGGATCGCTTCAGCTAAACATGGTCGGGCTACTTTATCTCGCCACGCTTACCGTAATCCTTCTCGCGTTTTTTTCTACGAACAGCCGGGGTGGGTTGCTGGCGTGGGTCTGTACCATGCCTTTTGTTTTCTGGGCGTTCGGAAGGCGACCGGGCGGCTGGGCGCGCATGGCTGTGATCACGGCTGTGGCGCTGATCAGCTTTTCCCTGCTGGGTTATCCCCAGGGCTACGACCTTCTGGGACATCTGGCGCCAGGCTTCATTACGCATAACCTTTCTACGGTTGCCCGCGGGTTGATGTGGGTGGCGACCTGGCATATGTTTCTCAGCCATCCCTGGATGGGTACCGGCCTCGGGTCTTATTTTCTGAATTATCCTGCCTACCGTCTGCCCGGCGAACTGGCGTCGGCGGGTACTTACGCCCACAATGATTATCTGGAATATCTGGCCGAGGGAGGGCTCATCAATCTGGGCTTTCTCCTCGGCTTTGCCGCGACCCTGATGTACGCCCTGTACCGTCTGCTCTACCGCGCGGGTAAGAGCTTGCAGGTGCCGGATGAACGCCGCTTGCAGGCCCTGGGTCTGGTGCTCGGGGTTTTTGCCGTTACCGGCCACGCCCTGGGGAATTTCATTTTCTACAATCTACCCCTGAGTCTGCTGGCCGGCCTCTTTCTGGCACGTGCCTGGCGTATCTACGGTGTCCAGGCCGACACTGCGCCCTTGCTACCACGGATCGGCATTCACCATGAATTCATCGCGCAAGCGCTCTTGGTGTTGGCGGTGGTGGCGGCTTCCTGGAATCTGGCCGCCGATGGCGCGACTTTCGCCCTGCTGAGCGAAAACGGCTGGCTCAACCGGTTGATCACCAACGCGAACCAGCGTGCCGTGTTTCTACTCAAGGCGGCGGATGCGCTGACGCTGGTACGACCGTTGGCGACCCAACCCCATGTGTATCTGGCCAATACCTATCTCCGTCTCGCAGATCGCGGAAACCAGCCGGATATTGCCCAACGCCGTTCCCTGGTAAAGGCGGCGCTCAGTCAATATCGCCAGAGTCTGGTGGGAATTCCGCAGCAGTCGGGCGTGTGGAATTCCATCGGCACGCTCTATCTGGAGCAGGGCGCCCTGCTCGGCCTGGATAAGGCGCAGCAGGACCGGTTGGCGCTGCTGGCCTGGCGTAAAGGTCTGGCGATCAATCCCGAAAGTGTCGGCCTGCGCAACAAAATCGCCCAACTGGCGTATGTGGATCAGGGGCACGTCGGGGAGGGTATAGCCTTTTTGTCTGCCGGGTTACAGCGGCCGCTCTTTTCTTACCCGCGCAGTAATCTGCAGATGGAAATCGCCCTCACCCAGTGGCGGGCAGGCGAAAAACATGCGATGGAAGCCACCTTGTTGCAATTGTTGCGCGCGAATCCGGCCTATACTCCGGCTGTTTCCTGGCTGCAATCCATCCATCGCCAGACTGCGAAGGAGGCGGCAATATCGCACTGAGTATGGATATCCCGACCAGCATCTTTGCTGCTTGTGACGTTCGTGGAAAGGACGACCGCGAACAGTCGGGGGTGCTCACTCTGCATCCTGCAGGCGACAGGAGGGCCGCATTGGTGCGGACGGACCCCGCGTTCCGTAACCAGTCGCCCGCCGGCGCGTCCTTGCCCTTCCATAAGGACGGCCGGGGAACACCGCTGAGGAGCTGCGCATGCCGTCGGAACGCTTAAGCCTGCAGCGCATTCTGCCGCGCTGGCGGGCGATACTGCTCCTTGCCGTCATTCTTCTGGGGCTGGCGGTGGTGCTGGCGCGGGATACGGAACTGCAATGGCAGCAAGCCCACGACCTGCGTGTCCAGGGGCGCATGCGCTACCTGCAGTCGCGGCCTTTGCCCGCTGCCCGTGGCGTGATCTACGGTAGCAACGGTGATGCGCTGGCGGTGAATGTGCCGGCCGTGACCATCTGGACGGATCCGCGCATCTTCAACGCCCACCGTAAGGACTGGAACAAGGTGGCGCAGGCCCTGAACCTCAGTCCCGACGAGCTGGCGGCGCGGGTCCGGTCCGGTGGATCGGGCTTCGCCTATATCCTTCGTCAGGTGCAGCCGCAACTGGGGCGCACACTGGACGCCCTCCATGTGCCCGGTATCTATGTCCAGAAGACCAGTCGTACTTATTATCCCTTGGGAGCGGTTACCACACCGCTGCTGGGCCTGGTACATCTCGATCACCAGGGCGCTGCCGGCCTGGAGATGGGCTATAACTCTTGGCTGGCGGGCAAGGCGGGCCGTGAGAAGGTGCTGGTAGACGGGCAGGGCGAAGTGCTCCACCTCCTCGGCGCGCGGCAGGCGCCGGTACCCGGCCACGACCTGCACCTGACCATCAACCCTCAGATTCAGTACTGGGCCTACATGACGTTGCTGGCAGCGCAACAACATTTCGGCGCCACCGAAGGCTCGGCGGTGGTAATGAATGTGCAAACCGGGCAGATTCTCGCCATGGCGAGCGTGCCGTCCTGTAACCCCAATGCGCGCGGCAGTTGCGGCGATCCTGCGGATTATGTCAATAACGCCGTGCACCAGGCCTTCGAGCCCGGTTCGGTAATGAAGCCATTTATGGTGGCGGCCGCCCTCGAAACTGGCAGTATCCAGCCGGACCAGCGCTTTAACGTCTCCCACTGCCTGCCCGTGGGCGGGTTCTGTATTCGCGACGATGTGGTACACCATGAACTGAACGTGGCGCATATTCTCAAATACTCCAGCGACATCGGCGCCGCCAAGATTGCCCTGCGGACACCTGCCCAGGCCATCTACGATATGTATCGGGCGGCGGGTTATGGCAAGGAGCCGGATCTGGGTTTTGCAGGTGGAACCGGTGGTGTACTGCCTCCGCCCCAGACCTGGGACAAGGCGCGCCATGCCACCATAGCGCTGGGCTACGGCGTGTCGGTGACGACCCTGCAACTGGCGGAAGGGTATGCGGCCATCGCCAACGGGGGCTACCACGTCGCTCCGACGCTGATCGCCGGCCAGCCCACGCAGCGCGTGCGCATCATGCCCGCCGCCATCGCAGCGCACCTGCGGCACTGGCTGGAAGGGGTCTGCGCTGCCAACGGTACGGGCATCCTGGCGGCGATCCCCGGTTATGCCGTGGCGGGCAAGACGGGCACCGCCAACTTGGCCAACGGAAAAGACGGGTTTATGAAGAACAAGACCAACGCGACGTTTGTCGGATTTGCACCCGGTTTTGCACCGAAACTGGTCATGGCGGTAACCTTGCGCGGAAGTACCCGCTACTGGAACTTCGGTGGCGTGGAGTCGGCCCCCGTGTTCCGGGTGACCATGCGCCACGCCCTGGAAGAGCTGAACATTGCACCACGCTGGTGCGGAGGCAAGGCCTGTGCCTCCAAAGAGAACCATATCACGGCCACCCAGGCGGAAATCTGGGCGGAAGGAGGCGGCAATTGAGCAGGCTGGACAAATGGGTCGCGGGAGTACTTACGGGAGGTATTGTGGCGATCCTGCTGGGGGTCCTGACGACGGCGGTATTTACCCGCATCCCTGTGGCGCACATCTATGTGAACGAGGCCGGAGCGCGCAGCATTGTTGTCGAAGGGCATCAGGCAGTGGCCGCGCCCGACTGGCCAGGGACCTATCTGGTGACCCCGCGCTTCGCCGATACGGCCTTCTGGCCCAACGCTACCCTGGACTTCCAAAATGGGGCTCCGGTCACTCTGCCGCGCCGGGATATCGTGCTTTGGGTGTACCGTGGCTGAACCACGTGATTGGTTGCGCTGGCTGCGCGAGCTGATCAATGGCGCGGGTATGGTGCTGCTCGTGCTGCTGGCGGTGCTGGTACTGCTGGCCTTGGATGGTCTGCTGCTGATTCCGGGGCTGATCATCGCCTACGGGATAACCGGAATGGCCTGGCACTGGCAGGGTTTCGTTCCCGACCCCCAGGTGCCCCCCGGACCCTGGACAAGCATGGCCGCGGGCCTGGTCGCGACCCTGTTCCTGGCCATTGTCGACGGTGTGGCGCTGCATTTTTTGCTGCGCGACAAGGGGCAAGGCACACCGAAGTCTTCTTCCTAAAAGTCGGCAGCCTGGGCCGCCTTTTCTTCCAGCGCCTCCCAGCGCCCATAAGCTTTTTTTAAAGACGCACTGACGACATCGGCGCGGGCCTGCACCTCGCGCAAGCGCTCCGGGTTCTGGTAGGTTTCCGGCAGGGTCAGCGTGGCGGCGATTTCACCCTCTTCTTTCTCCAGCGCCTCGATCTGCGCCGGCAGGGCGGCGAGTTCCTGGTTTTCCTTGTAGCTCATGGCGGATTTTCTGCCCTTGCCACCATCCCGCTTGCCGGAACCCTTGCCGCCGCCACCTTCTACCGATTTTGCCGTGCGCTGCGACTCCGTCTGCCAGCGCAGCCAGTCCTCGTAGCCGCCCGCATTCTGACTGATCTGCCCGTCTTCCCCGAAGGCGATCACCTGGGTGACCACGTTATCGAGAAAGTCTCGGTCATGGGACACCAGGAAGATCGTGCCGGCGTAACTCTGTAAACGTTCTTCGAGCACCTCCAGCGTCTCCAGGTCCAGGTCGTTGGTGGGTTCGTCCAGCACCAGAATATTGGCGGGGCGGGCAAACAGGCGGGCCAGCAGCAAACGTGCGCGCTCGCCGCCGGAGAGTGCCTTGATCAGCCCCCGCGCCCGGCTGGGCGGGAAGAGGAAATCCTGCAGATAGCTCAGCACGTGACGGCGTTCACCATTGATGTCGATAAAATCATTCCCGTCCGCGATGGCGTCCAACACCCGGCTCTCCGGGTCGAGGGTGGCGCGCATCTGGTCGAAGTAGGCGACCTCCTGTTTGGTGCCGCGGCGGACGGTACCCTCCTGTGGCTCCAGTTCGCCAAGGATCAGGCGCAGCAGTGTCGTCTTGCCCGCCCCATTGGGACCGATAATGCCAACCCGGTCGCCGCGTTCGATGCGGGTGGAAAAATCGCGGATGACCGGACGCCCACCATAGGCAAAAGACACATGATCCAGCTCGGCGATGAGTACGCCGGAACGATCCGCCGTGCTGATTTGCAGGGTGGCCTGCCCCTGCTGCTGGCGACGGCTGGCGCGCTCCTCACGCAGCCCCTCCAGACGGCGCAGGCGGCCCTGGTTGCGCTTGGCGCGGGCCTTGACCCCCTGGCGCAGCCAAGCCTCCTCTTCCGCCAGTTGCCCTTCCAGACGGCTGTCGGCGGCAGCCTCGGCAGCGAGGACTTCGGCCTTGCGGCTTTGATAAGCCGCAAAAGTGCCGGGAAAACTACGTAGTATCCCACGATCCAGTTCGATGATGCGGGTCGCCAGGCGGTCGAGAAAACGTCGGTCGTGGGTGACGAAGACCAGCGTGCCGCGATGGCGCAGCAGGGATTGTTCCAGCGCCAGGATCGCGGGCAGGTCGAGATGGTTGGTGGGTTCGTCGAGAAAGAGCAGGTCCGGCTCGGCGACCAGGGTGGCGGCGATGGCTACCCGCTTGCGCTGGCCGCCGGAAAGGGCGCTGACCACGCCTTCGGCGGGCAGCCCCAGGCTGTCGCGCAGGGCCTCTGCCTTGTAGTCGATCTGCCAGGCATCGTGGTGGTCGGCAAGGGCGTGGGCATGGGCATCGTCCGCATCGGCATTCTGCAAGTGCCGCCAGGCAGGATGTCCGGATTTGATGGCGGTGAGCAGGTCGTGCTCACCGGCTAGTTCCGGCTCCTGCGCCAAGTAGGCCCGGCGTATACCGGGCGCCACCCACAGCGTTCCCGCATCGAGGGGACAGAGGCCTGCCAGCACTTGCAGCAGGGTAGACTTGCCTTCACCGTTGCGGCCGATCAGGCCGACCCGCTCGCCTGCCTCCAGATTCAACTCGGCATGGTCCAGCAGCGCCCGGCCACCCCATTCCACTTGCCCTGCCTCCAGCCGCAGAATAGACATTCAGCCGACCCCATCCATAGTTATGCAAAATAAAGGCGTAGGGTACGGGGCGCGCTGCAGTGGCGCAAGCCGAAAGGGTGTTCTCGGGTTCTGCGGGTCAATTCAGCAAGCGCAGGGTGAGCGGGTAGCGGTAGACCTCGCCATTGCTGGCCTTGACGGCCGCGATAACGCAGAATATTAAATTCGCTATAAAAATCAGCGGGAAAATGAACAGGCCTATCAGCAATGCGCTGAGAATGCTGGCTACCACACAGGCAATCAGCACCGTGATCTGGAAATTCAGCGCCTCCCTGCTTTGCTGCACCAGCCAGACGGAGCCGCTGTCCTTTTTGAGGAGATAGACGATGAGCGACGGGATAAACCCGAAGATGATACCGCCGGCATGGGTAAGCGCAGCGATATTACGATCGTCCTTACTGACGGATTCAACGAGGTCATTGCTGTCCATGTTCACGCTCCCTGTAGGGTGATGGATTTTGCGCGGGGTGCCCGGTGTGGCGTTCCAGTCTGTGTGGCCCGCGCTCACTATCATACTGAATTTTTTGTCAAAGAATAGTCTTCTAATGGGCCCTTTCCGGACGGCGGGAGGATTGCCACCAATGGGCCGGACCTTTAGCATAGACTCATGCCCGACATCCTCAGCGACGAACAACGCCAGTTCCTGCAGCTTTTGCGCCTGCCCGTGCCCGGCGATCCGCCGCCGGAGCTGGAGCAGGCCAAAACGACGGCAACCGCCGCTGGTGCCGTAGCGAACCGGTCTGTAACTGCGCCATCAGCGTCGGAGTCTGTTCCGACGCCCCTTGTGGAAACGTCCGTGCCGCGCCCGGAGCCACCCCCGCCCCCCGTCGAAGAACAGCCCCCGGTAGCAGGTAGCGTAGCACCAGGCACGGCACTCCCATCCTCAG
>NZ_JABBDR010000047.1 GCF_018854495.1 Acidithiobacillus ferruginosus | reverse complement strand
CGGCACTCCCATCCTCAGGGACAGCCCCCATTCCGGTCAGCGGCACACCGCCGCCGGTACCTGCCGATGAGGCCAGCGTCACTGCGGTGGAGGCGCATCGCACCGCCCGCATCGCCACCCTAGACTGGCGTGATCTCAGCAACATGGTCAGCACCTGTCAGGCCTGCCCCCTGGGCGAAACCCGCAAACATGCCGTATTCGGTGCGGGCAACCCGCGCGGGTCCTGGCTTTTTGTCGGCGAGGCGCCGGGCGCGGAAGAAGACCGCCGCGGCGAAGCCTTTGTGGGGCGCGCCGGTCAACTCCTCGACAACATGCTCCAGGCCATGGGCCTGAGTCGCGACAAAGACGCCTACATTGCCAATATCCTCAAATGCCGCCCCCCCAATAACCGCGATCCGCTGGGCCCGGAGGTGCAGGCGTGCACGCCCTACCTGCAGCGCCAGATCGCGCTTTTGCAGCCGCGTGTGATCGTTGCCCTGGGACGCTTTGCTGCGCAGGGCTTGCTTCAGGTGGATACCCCGCTCAGCCAATTGCGCGGTACGATCCGGCAGTATCAGGGCATCCCTCTGATCGTTACCTATCACCCTGCCTATCTGCTGCGTAATCCCATTGACAAGCGCAAGGTCTGGGAGGATCTGAAGCGGGCGTTGGGGGTGTTTGCGGAGTTGCCAACCCCTATTCAGTGGACTGCTACCCAGTCAAATGGGCGCGCACCGCCTTAATATCCTCAGGGTTATTCCAGATTCGTTGTGGGAGATCTGCCATTTTTCGCTCCAATAGGTCGGCCTTGCCCGGCAGAGTTAACTATAAAGACAGACAGCAGCAACGCCAGCACCAATCCTGCCATTGGGATACATGTTCCGGATGTTATGAGATTTGTAGCAACGTTGCCTTTAATTCATTGCCAGAACAATCCTGGCGAGACGTTATCCGGCACTTGTGGCAGGGGAATGGCGCAGTGCTGGTGGATGATTTTGCCG
>NZ_JABBDR010000046.1 GCF_018854495.1 Acidithiobacillus ferruginosus | reverse complement strand
CGAACTGCCGCCAAGGTCCTGACGAAACGGCTCGGGACCTCGTTAAGGGTGCGAACAAAGCCGGCAACCGGGGCCTGCATGGTACCGAGCAATTTGGCCAGCAATTCTTCGCGTGAGGGCATTTTGCTCAATTGCGCGATTGCCGCCGCATCGATCTGCTTACCGCTGAGCACACCACCGGTAATGACCAGTTTTTCGAAACGCTTTGCATGGTCAGTGAAGAGCTTCGCCAGGGCAACAGGGTCTTCTGCTGCCGCGAATACCAGAGGACCTTTCAGCAGATGGTCCATTACCGCGAATGGCGTTCCCGCGAGGGCGCGCTTCAACAGCGTGTTCTTCACAACCTGCACATGCACCGACTGCTTTTGTGCTTCTGCCCGGAAAACGGTCATCTGCGCCACCGTCAAACCGCGATACTCCGCTACCACTGTGGCTTGCGCCCTAGTGAGTCTGGTCTGCAAGGTGGCAACGACCTGTTCCTTTTCTGCGAGTTTGAGACTCACGTGAATGTCACCTCCTATCTAACCGAGGCGGCCAGAAGATCTGGCGCGCCGTCGCCTACGCAGGGAAAATCATTAAGGCTTACGCCCCCTGCGGTCTTTGTACGCCGGCTTACGCCGACCTTCCCGCCCGGAAACGGAAATCTTTAGCCAAGACCACTCAGATCCACGGCAACGCCAGGACCCATGGTCGGAGAGAGGTTCACCTTACGGATATATATACCTTTACTGGTGGCCGGTTTGGCTTTACGCAAGCTGTCGATCAGCACCAGCAGGTTTTCCTGCAAGGCCTTCACCTCAAAGGAAGACTTGCCGATGGTACTGTGCACGATACCGCCTTTGTCGGCGCGATAACGCACCTGTCCACCCTTGGCATTGATTACGGCAGTACGAACATCTGCAGTCACCGTCCCGACTTTGGGGTTCGGCATCAAACCACGGGGACCCAGTACGGGACCCAGGGTGCCCACCACGCGCATGGCATCCGGCGTAGCAATGACCACGTCAAAGTCCATCTGCCCAGCCTTCACCAACTCCGCAAGATCCTCCATGCCGACAATATCGGCACCGGCTTCACGCGCTTCGGTCGCTTTATCGGCGGTGGCGAAAACGGCCACCCGCATTTGCTTACCGGTGCCATGGGGAAGCACTACCGCCCCACGCACCACCTGGTCCGATT
>NZ_JABBDR010000045.1 GCF_018854495.1 Acidithiobacillus ferruginosus | reverse complement strand
CCGTAACGCCTGCCAGAGCCGGGGTTGCCAGCGCTGCTCGGCGGGCAGAGTCACCCGCTCGCCATCGCCCCGCCGCAGCAGGGACTGGTCTGTGGCCCAGTCCGCCAGCCAGTCGCCACGATAGACCTGATACTGGTCGAAGAGATCGGCGATCTGCGCGGCCATTTGCCAGCGCCGCTCCAATGCGCCGTCCGGCCGCTGTGACTGGCCGATAAAATGCCGCAAGGAGGCGAAATCGGCATGGGACAGCAGTTCCGGCAAGAGCCGCATCAATCGCCAGGTGAGCGGTGCCTTGTCCAGCGGCGAGCGGGCCGAGACGAGGCTGGTGCCCAGCACCCGTGCATAGCTTTCCCAGAGAAAACGCCCCGGCAGGGCGACGCGCACCGCTGCACAGATGCCCTCATGGGCTGCCAGGGTCCATTGCAGCCACTCGGCGATGCCGTTGCTCTGGACGAGAAAGATTTCCTCTTCCAGCGGCCGAAGCGGGTGCTCGCGCAGCCACTCCAGAACGGCATCGCTGAGCCACTCCAGACAGTCGCCGTGGAGGACGATAAAGCCCGGTTCGATTTCCGGATGACTCATGCGGGGGCGGGCGCCGAGCCGATGGCGTTGATGCCGTAGACACTTACCGCAATCAAGAGAGCGCTCCGGTCGCCGTCCCGGGAATAGTGCTTAATCTTGCGTTCTCCCCCGCATGAGTCGTATCCAGCAGGCTATTGCCAGTAAGAAAGGCAGCGTAACCACCTTTATGAAGAGGGTCGCCATAGCCTGTCCGGGCACAAACAGGAATAGAGAAAACCAGAGACCCAGCGCCAAGCCAATCGGCGTGATTCGGTACAGATCCTTTGACCGTTCGCGGGCATCTGCACGAAAGCAATCCAGTAAACGTCTGCGCAGGCTCATTCCCGCCTCCTCTTGGGACTTCGGTAAGGTGACGGGGCCGGGAGCCGTCGCGTTTAGGAGATCGATGTCCCGGCGCGCTTCGGCCCCACAAGCCCCGGTCTTGCCCATGTTGCAAGTATATACCAGAAATCCGGTAACCAACCGCCCCGCCCCTCGTGATGAACAACGAGGCGGACACCAGCAGGCCATCGCGGACTTTATTCGGGCGCAGCGGGCGCCATCGTCACGCTGGGTGGGGCATCCTCATTCCTTGCTGTCGACGAGGAGATTTTCTATCCGGCGATCCGGAATCAACCACAACAAGGCCAGGCCCAGATAGATGAGTTTGGCCGCCGTGGGGGACCATTGGGCGGAAACAATGCCTATGAAATAGAGGGCGGGCGAGGCCTTCCCCTTCCAGTCTCGACCGATGGCGCGGCGCAATGTCGGCGCCCCGGCGGCGATAATGCAAGACTGGAGAATAAGATAGGCGACGGCGGCCATAAAAAGTACGACGCCGTACAGTTCGGTAGGAGCGACGGCGAAATGGTTTTCACCCATCCAGCTCGTCACAAACGGAAACAAGGAGAGCCAGAAGAGCAAGTGCAAATTGGCCCAGAGAATGGCGCCGTTGACCTTTCCGCTGGCCTGCAGCATGTTGTGATGGTTATTCCAGTATATGCCGACGTAGATAAAGCTCATCACATAACTGAGGAACACCGGGAGCACCGGCAGGAGGGCACGCAGGTGCTCACCATGGGGCACTTTCATTTCGAGGACCATGATGGTGATGATGATGGCGATCACACCATCGCTAAAGGCTTCCAGCCGATTTCTGCCCATACGGTATTCCCTTGTCCCAGTCCGATGATTCCGCGCCCATAACGGTTCAATTCGGTTATTTTTACAAATCCCCCCAATCTGGGGCGGCCAGGCGGAAACGGTCCTTCTGATACTGGTAATGCCGCTCCCAGGGCCGCGGCGTCAGTTCGGCACCGCCCTGTTTGACGGCAAGCACCTGATGCAGCGCCGACCAGTTCCGCCAGAAGGCATAGGCGCAGCCCGCCATGTAGATGGCCCAGATGCGATAGCGCTTGTCCCCCACCATGGCGATGGCTTCGTCCTTGTGTGCTTCCAGGCGTTGTACCCAGTGGATGAGAGTCTGGGCGTAGTGGGGGCGGAGATTTTCCACATCCAGGACTTCCAGATCCTGCCCCGCCATTTCCAGTACCAGGCGCCACAGATGCGGGATTTCGCCGTCGGGGAAGACGTACTTGTCCATGAAATCGCTGCCGGAATGGTGGCCGTCTTCGTCATCCTGCTGGCTGGCGGTGATGCCATGATTCATTACCCAGCCACCTTCCCTGAGCACCCGGTTGATGACGCCAAAATATTCTCCAAGCTTGGCGCGACCGACATGCTCGAACATCCCTACCGAAGAGACCTTATCGAAATAATCCCGTTCGGGAATGTCGCGGTAATCCTGCAGGCGGATTTCCACGCGATCCGCCAGGCCCTCGCGTTCCATGCGTTCCTTGGTATAGGCAAACTGCTGCTCGCTGAGGGTGACGCCCACGCCCTGAATCCCGTAATGGGTTGCGGCCCAGCTCAGCAGACCACCCCAGCCGCAGCCGATATCCAGAAGCCTTTCACCCGGCTGCAGATGGAGTTTGCGGCAGATATGGTCCAGCTTCTGCTCCTGGGCGGTGTCGATATCTTCCGCGCCGGTCTTGAAGTAGCCGCAGGAGTAGACCATGTTGCGGTCCAGCCAGAGCTTGTAGAAGTCGTTGGAAACATCGTAGTGGTAGTGAATCGCATCGGCATCCCGGGATTTGCTGTGGGCGGCGTGATATTTGCGGAAAATGCCGCTTCTGGGTTTTTTGGCGGGGAAGGCGTCGCTCAGCCCTTCCGCCACCGCGAGAATATCCTGATAGCGACCATCGATGCCGATGGTGCCCTCCACGTACCCTTCGCCAAGCACATCCAGGGCACTGCCCATGAGCATGCGCGAGATGAGTTTGGCGGAGCTGATGTGCATGGTAACGCGGATGTCCTGGTTGAAGGTGTATTCATGGCCATCCCAGAAGATGATGCGCAGAAACAGCGGTTTTCCGTTGAGACCCTTTTTGACGTGGTCCAAAAAGTTGGTGCGTAGATCTTTCACGTTGAGACTCCTGTCCTTTCAAGCCGAATGGCAGAAATGCCCGCTCATCAGTGCGAATGTCTGCCCCCGCGTTAAGTGTAGAACATCCACCGATCGTTCAAATTCCCGTCAACGTCTGTAACAGCGGGTTACGGGATAAGCCCGCTGCAATCATCACGGCATGAAAAGTGCCCTCCAGGGTGGCAATGGCGCCAGCGCGACGTCCGAAACCACCATTCATTGTCTGGCATGCACGCACATAGGCCATGACGGCCTGTGGATACTGTGGCGCGATGTGGAGATGCACCATCTGTAGTATCCCCCAAAAGATGGCCTCCAGACGGGTGCTGGCGCCATCGGGGCTGAGACGCAGGCCGAGGGTGGCATCTTCGCAGGCGTGCAGGAAGACTTGATCCCGCGGGCGATGGGGCTGATCCAGAAGCCGCTGCAAGGCCCAGGCGATGCCGCTGTCGACCAGGTTGGGGTGACTGCCGAAGCCTCCGGCAGCGGCTTCCATGCCGTGCAGAATCGCTTCGGCGCCGCTACGCATGATTTCGGGCAGGGGCTCATCCGGGGCGAGCATGCGTTGCAGTTGGACGCAGCGCTGCCAGTCCCGCAGTGTCTCGCTATTGGCTGCTTTTTTATGGCCTGCGGCCTGGGTCGCCCAATGCAGTAAATGAGGGCGCGGATCGTAGAGGGGGGTCGCGGCTAGCAAACTCAGGGCGCGCACGCCAAAACTGGCATTGGTCAGGCTGGAATACCGCCCCTGATCGTCCTGCAGGGATTGCAGCCAGGGGATCAGCTCAGCGCTGCGGGGAATGACCATGCCCCAGAGGCGAAGCATGGCGACGGCATAAAAGGTGTCCGGTGCGGTGGACTCTTCCACGCCCCAGACCCGGTAGAAACAAAAGCCGCTATCCGCCGACTGACGGCTCAGCACATAGTTTTGCGCCCGTGCCCAGAGCTTCTGGTCATTGTCCATGTCCATGCCCGTCATTCACATCCAACGCTTTGATATCCCACTCGCAAGCCGGACAAGCCATCGCGCCGATGGGTATTTCCGCAGGACAGAGTGGGCGGTAATGATGCTTCATTCGCAACTGCAATCGGCTTCCCAGCGCAGAATGTGGCCCGGTGGCACCAATTCCCGCAGGTGTGGCATCACCGCATCCACGGTCTCCGGTTCGTCAAAAAATTCCAGTACCAGCGGCAAATGCACATTGAGGCGCAGAATATCGTCGGCATGCACCTGTCCTTTGCTGCCAAAGCCCGCGATGCCGCGAAAGGCGGTAACGCCACGGACCTTGTACTGGTCGTGGAGCATGCGGAAAATCTCCTCCATGAGATTGTGGCCGCCACGCTTGTCGCCTTCCTTAATATAAACGCGTACTACGGATACGGTGGTCATGATGCACCTCTCAGATACTGCGGGAAACCCAGGCCCCGGCAAAAGCGGCACCGACGCACAGAAATAACGATGTAAACATATATAGCAGGGCCTTGATGGCCTCGCCATTTTCAAAAAGCACCAAGGTTTCGAGGGAGAACGTCGAAAAAGTGGTGTAGGCCCCCAGGCCGCCGGTGAGTATGCCCGTGCGCAATTCCGGGCTCACGGAAATACGTTCCAAAGTCTCAAAAAACAGAAAACCCATGATAAAACAGCCCAGGACATTGATGCTCAGGGTGGCCCAGGGAAAACCGCGGCCGAATGCCGCCTGCACCAGCAGGGTCTGTCCATAACGCGCCCAGGCGCCGAGCACCGCAAATAGCGCAATAAAGCCGAAAGTAGCGAACATCTCTACTCCTTCCTATGACAAGTAAAAGACGCCATCAAAAATAACAAGCAAGCATATCCTGATATAAGCATTGAGCGAGCACAGCTACCACTCCGGCCTCGAGATGCCAAAAGTCTATACCAGCAAGGCCGGCAGCGGTCCGAAATATTCCAGAATCCGCGCCTCGTCGGTTAGTGTAGATATCGTAGGAGATGGTCAGCACCGGAATCAGCATCGGCACGATAAGCATGGCGGTAAAAGCCATCACCGGCGCCCAGAAAAACACCCAGGACGCGGATTCCGGTATCAGCAGGGTTTTGTGGAAGAACTGCAGGATGATATGGTCGAACATGCTTCCCCTTTATATGCTTTACAACTCCCCACCGCCCGACCTTGCGATCGGGATCAGTAGCAGTCATTAGCCTATAAAGGCGGTTATTGGGCGGACTCCATCGCCACACGTTTTATTGATGGTAGTAAGGCGCGATGGCGTGGTCAAGGCCTTTCGTGCGCGGGCTGATCCGCAACAGGGCGATGTTTTCGTGGTTATAGATCTCGTAGCGCAGCAGGATGGTCTGCTGCCGGTACGCCGTGGGCACGGCGGCGCGAACTGCGGCGACGGCGTGTTCCGGGCAGACGAGATAGAGCGGCGCCGGACCGAGTACCGCCGGTAATTCCGTCAGGGTCTGCAAATGGTGGATGGGCATGTCGCCGCGTCCGGCATAAAACAGAAAGCTCGGCTGAAACCATTGCCAGGACGTCAGACGATAAGGCTGCGGGCCTTGCAGGGCGGCAATACGTTGCCCCATCTCCCGGGAGGGCTTCACCCCATTTAAGGACGGGGTAATGACAAAGACCAGCAAGGCGGTTAGCGCTATGCCGCCGACGCCCAAAGTCACCCACGCCGGTACCCAGCGTCGGCGCCAGAGCAGGGCGCAAGCAATACCCGCAGCCAGCAGATAAGGCAGGCCGATCTCCACCATGTCCGGCAGGTGCGGTTCGCGTAGTGGTAGGACCAAGCCCGCAAAAAGACTCATGGCCAGTCCGATCAGGAACAGCACTCCAGCCGACAGGATCAGCCCCCGGCGCGTGGGACGAGTGGCACCCGCCCGGACTTTCTCGAAATAGGCGGCCAGCAGAATGAAGAGTGGCGGATAGGCTTCCCAGACGTAATTGGGGAGTTTGGTGGCGGAGAGGGTGAAAAAGCCGATCCACGCCGCCGCCCAAACCAGCAGGAACAATGTTTTCGGATGGCTGCGCAAAAATTGCCTCCGGGAAAGCCATACGTCCCGGAAAACCTGGGGTAAAAAAATCGACCAGGGCAGCATCCCGAGGAAGGTGCTGATGAGATAATAGACCCAAGGCCCACGGTGCCCCTGCATGCTGTCACTGAAGCGGCCGATGTTCTGCTTGAGGACGAAAGCGCGATCCCAGGCCCAGTGGGTTTCGACGCCGACGGCAAGATACCAGGGCAGGGCGATGATCAGAAAGATCGGCACCCCCCAGGTCAGTCGGCCTTCCCGCCAGAGAAAGGACAGCTCCCTGCGCAGCAGCAAAAACAGGACGATGATCAGGCCGGGCAAGAGAAATCCAATGGGGCCTTTGTCCAGCGTGGCGAGGGCCATGGCGGCATAGGCGATGAGGATTTCGCGGCTGCGTATGTCCGGGAACAGATAACCGCGCAGGTAACTCAGCAGGGCGATCGTCACCGTCAGGATCAGCAGCGGATCGGGGGTGGCGCTGCGGAAAATCACGGTGCTGTGCAGTGCCGTGGCGGTCATCAGCCCGCTGATCAGCGCGATGTTTTCACCATACAGACGCCGCAATCCGATGATTAGATACAGAACCAGCAGGGCGCCGACCACGGCGGAACCCATTCGTAAACCCCAAGAGTTCATTCCCAGCATTTTGACGCCGGTCCACATCAGCCAGTAGTTCAGCGCCGGCTTGTCAGGCATCAGCCGTGCGTTGAAGGTCGGTACCACCAGATTGTGCTGGGCGATCTGTTCTTTCAGGGATTGCGCGTAGATGGGCTCATCAATGTTCCACAGGCTGGTATTGCCCACGTCCCAGCCGAAAAACAGCAGCGCCAGCAAAAAAACCGCGGATGCCTTGAGTCCGAAGGCTCGGCCGACGGCATTACTCCGGGAGAACATGGGCAGCTCCCCGAGGTTTTTCACGGGCGTCAGGCGGCGACTCGGAAGACCAGGATGGGCTATCGCGCGAAACGGCGGGTAAGGAGGCAACAATCAAGGCGAATAGAGGTTCCGAACCAACAAAGACCAGCAGTATAAGCTGCTCCGCCGGTTTTTCAAAAAACGCCCAGAAACGGGCTGATCGGCCAAGTAGCCAAATTTTCTCACACATTAAATCATAAAGAATGAATATTAAGATAAACTGGTGAAATTGGACAGGGCGGGAAATGTCGGCGCAGGCCCGGAGGCGAAGGCGGTATACGGCACGAAGCCATTGCTGAACGCTATGATGCTGCAAATTTTTTCGGTGCAAAACCGCTGCCCTTGCAGTGGAGACGCACCTTGCCTACTCTTGGGTCAGTACCTTTCCGCGTCCGTCCCGTTTTGCGCAAGGAGTTTTTTCGTGTCCGCACCCTTGAATACCTCATCTGTCTGGCGGGATTTACAGCAGCATCGGCAAAGTTGGGAGGGCGTGACCCTGCGTCAGCTCTTTCAGGACGACCCGCAACGCGCTCGGAATTTTTCCGCCGAGGCCTGCGGCCTTTATCTCGATTATTCCAAACACCTCATCAAGCCGGAGACCTTGCGTCTGCTGATCACCCTGGCGCGGGCGCGGCACCTGGAAGAACGCCGCGCGGCGATGTTCGCGGGCGAACGGATCAATCGCACGGAGGGGCGAGCGGCTTTTCATGTGGCTCTGCGCGCACCCAAAGGCCATGTCATGCGCACGGCGGGGGTGGATGTGGTGCCAGAAGTCCATAAGGTACTGGAACACATGGCCGCCTTCACCCGATCCATCCACGATGGCACTTGGCGAGGGGCGACCGGTCAGCCCATCCGCAAGATCATCAATATTGGGATTGGTGGCTCCTACCTGGGGCCGGAAATGGCCTGGAAGGCTCTGCGCGCGTATCGTCACCCCGGCATGGAGCTGGGTTTTGTCGCCAATGTGGATGGCGCGACCTTTACCGACGTTACGGCGCATCTGGACCCCGCCGAAACCTTGTTCATCGTCTCTTCCAAAACCTTCACCACCCTGGAGACCATGACCAACGCCCAACAAGCCCGCCATTGGGTTACCTCGGCCCTGGGCGAGGCGGCCGTGGCCCGGCACTTCGTCGCCGTATCCACCAATGTGGAAGCCGTCGAGGCCTTCGGGATGGATACCGGACACATGTTCGGTTTCTGGGATTGGGTCGGCGGACGTTATTCCATGGATTCGGCCATCGGCCTGTCCACCATGCTGGGGGTGGGGGTGGAGCATTTCACCGCTATGCTGGCGGGTTT
>NZ_JABBDR010000044.1 GCF_018854495.1 Acidithiobacillus ferruginosus | reverse complement strand
GCGAAGCATGCCACTGCAACTGCACGATCTTGAAGGGATCGGCGCCACAGGCCAGGGCCGCGAGCTGGACGTCGGCGATAATGGGAATGCTGTAGTTCATGTCGTGGGCCTTGCCGATCCACTGGTTCTTGTCCAGGGTGGTGATGCAGCCGGTGTCGATGCCGATCATCACGTCGGCCCTGGCCTCCTCCCGCGCCACCTTGATCTTGCGGTTCATGGAGAAGCTGCGGGTGAACTCGCGCTCGGAGATGATGTGGCGGAACCCGAAGCCGCAGCAGTCATACCAGGTGGAGTAGTCGATGACCTGGGCACCCAGGGCCTGGGCGACGGAGGTACCGACGGCGGTACGATTACCGCCCAGCACCGTGTTGTCGTAGACGGCGTCTTCCTGCACCATCTTGTAATAGTGGCAGGCGGCATGGACGGTGACGCGAATGTTGCTCATATCCATCACCTGCAACTCGCTGGCGATGCGGTTGCGCATGACGTGCAACCATTCACTATAGTGGACCACTTCCTCGGGAATGACGATCTTGCCGTCCACCAGGCGTCCCAGCTTGCCGAGGATCTTCTTGACCTTCTCCCGCAGTTCGGCGGACTCGATGAGGTATTTGCGGATCTCCTTGTAGTTGCCGAAGGAAGTGCCGCAGTGCACCAGGGGGAAGAAGTGGCCGTTCTCGAAGCCATGCTGCTTGCCGGAGACATAGGCCTGATGGAAGTTGCGCAGGAAGACGGCGGCCAGGGATTCCACATTGCCGATGCCGGAGCCGTGGTAGTTCCAGGCGGTACAGGAGGTCTGGTCGGTCTCGTCGAGGTAGTCGATGCCCAGCTTGTTCATGAACCACATGAGGCTGGTGGGATAGCCGGGAATATTGCCGCACTGTCCGCAGCTCTTGTGATGCCAGAGGTTGTTGGTGGGGATCTTTTTGTCCCAACCATAGAGGGTCTGCACCGTTTCCGCACGATGTTCGGGATTGATGCGGTGGACGATGATTTCGCCTTCCTTCTCCAGTTCCCACATGTGGTCGCGGATGTCGTCCATGCGCTCGCCCAGATCGACGCTGCGGCGATCCACATGGCTGCGCACCCAGGCCGTAGCCGTTTCCGCTTCGTTCGCCGAAAGATTCGTGTCCTGAAAGAAGGCACCGTGACCTGCTACGCCTTGCTGTGTGCTGTTGTTGTCGTCGTTCATAGATTGACTCCCCGGGCATCAAGCCGCTTAACCGGAATACACTGTGGAACACACCGTACATCCATGCGAATAGTTGACTATTATGCTCCACAATGATTCCGTTGCCAAGTAAATGGCTTTATGATCGTCGCCGTGGGTGGTGATCCGCATCGGTAACGACTTGAAAGGGGTATTATGGAAAACCTGGATGTGATCCCGATTCCCGCGCCGGCGGAGATAGCCGCACGTTGTCGCGCGTTTTATCTGGCCCCCGCAGTGCGCAGCAAAGGATGGTTGCCGAATCTCTTCTGGCGTCCGGCAACGCGGGATAATCCCTTTGGGACGCTGCGGGTCGATCCCTGGGAACTGGAGGTACTCTTTGCCGCGATCAGCGGTGCGCCCGCCCTGTCAAGGACGGCGCTGGAACAGCGGTCGCCGGGGCGGGCAGGTTTCATCGAGCGATCCATCGGGCACGGCGAGTTGCCCCTGCTCAGTTTCCATGAGGATGTAGCCTAGGCATGGCTGCGGCGCCCCGCGTAGCCATTCTTTCGCGCCATGCGGAGCTCTATTCGACTCGCCGCCTGCTGGATGCGGTTGTTGCTGCGGGCGCCGATCCGGTCCTGCTTCAGCCTGAACAGTGTTTGCTGATGCTACACGACACGCAGGCCGCGCTTTATTATGGATCCTCTCCGCTGGCACCCTGTGCGGCGGTGATTCCACGGGTGGGCGCCCCAATCACGCGCCTGGGTGCGCGTCTGCTGCGTTATTTTGCCGGGGAGGGAAGTTGCTGCCTCAATAGTGCAGGGGCGTTGGAGCTTTCCCGGGATAAATTCGCCTCCCTTCAGGTCCTGGCGGCGGCGGGCATTGCCGTACCGCAAACCGCCTACTTCACCCAGGCGGGACAGCGCGATCTGGCGGTCTCCTCCTTGGGAATGCCGCTGGTGCATAAATTACTCAGCGGCTCGCAAGGGGTGGGTGTCAGTCTGGCAGATACACCTGCCGCTGCTCGGGGCATGCTGGATACCGTCCTCCACCTGCAGCACGAGGCGATGGCGCAGCGCTTTCTCGGCGGGCGCCAGGATATCCGCGTGATCGTCCTGTTCGGCAGGGTCATTGCGGCCATGCGCAGGGAAGCATCTGCCGAGGATTTTCGCAGCAATTTGCATTGCGGGGGGAGGGCGTCGGCATTGCCCGATCTGCCCGAAGATTTCGCCGCCATTGCCCGCCGGTCGGCTGCTGCTCTGGGTCTGGGCTTTGCCGGAGTAGATATTATGCTGGCAGAAGATCAGCGGCCTCTGGTGCTGGAGGTGAACCCCGTCCCCAGTCTGGAAGGCATCGAAGCGGTTACGGGGCAGGATATCGCCGGTACGCTGGTCAAAGCGCTTTTGCGGCAGGCCTCGTCCCCATCTCCGCAATCGCAGCCGTAATCCAGTCGTGCGCCTGCTGGTTGAGGGAGCCCGCCTTCCCTGCGGGGGGCAGCGCGGGGCCGATATGCACTTCGACGACCCCCGGCCGTTTTCGCCAGTCTGTACGCGACCAGAAACACCCGCTATTCACAGCGATCGGCAGAAGGGGAACCTGAGCACGGATGGCCAGCCCGGCAGCGGTGCTGCTGAAGGGGCCGACTGTGCCGCAGGGGTGGCGGGTGCCTTCCGGAAAAATGACCACATGAAAGCCCGCAGCCAGCCGGAGTTTTCCCTGTTCAATCACCTGCAGCAGGGCTTCTCTGCCCCCGTTGCGGTCGATCCCGATGGGCCAGGCCAGGCGCAGGCCCCAGCCGATCACCGGGATGCGGAAGAGTTCCTTTTTCAGTACAAAGGAGAGTTGCGGAAAGATGCACCAAAAGAGCAGGGTCTCCAGCGCCGACTGATGATTGGCGACGATGACGCAGGGTGTGGCGGGAATATTGGCGAGACCGGAAACCCGATAACGCAGGCCGCAGCTCCAATGGAGCCAGCCGACGCCGGTGCGTGCCCATAAACGACTGGCCCAGACCCGCGCCGGCAGCGGCAACGGTGCTACGGCTAGACTGAAAATAGCCCAGATCAGCGTCCAGATCGTAAAGCCCCCATAGAACAATGCGCTGCGGATGGTGCGTATCATGGAGTGCCGAGAATGGCGTGTACCGCCGCGGTAAGGTCAGCGAAGATGGGAAAGCCCGCGGCCCGCGCTTCGAGGCGCGCCTCTTGACCTTTCCCCGTCAGTACCAGCATGGGTCGTGCGCCCGCTTCCTGTGCCGGGAGCAGATCGCGCATACTGTCACCAATGGCGGGAACCTGTTCCAGCGAGATTTGCAGCCGCTCCTGTATTTCCTGAAACAGACCCGGCGCCGGTTTGCGGCAGGCGCATGCTGCCTCCGGAGCATGGGGGCAGAAAAAAATGGCATCGATCCGGCCGCCTGCGGCGGCCAACTCCTGACGCATGCGCTGGTGGATAGCGGTCAGGGTGCGGATATCAAAAAGCCCCCGTCCCACACCAGACTGGTTGGTGGCCACCACCACCTGGTAACCGGCACGGTTCAGTCGCGCGATGGCCTCCAGACTGCCGGGGATGGGGCGCCACTCTGCGGGTGATTTGATATAAGCGTTACTGTCCTCGTTAATCACACCGTCACGATCCAGAATGACGATCTGCCCCATCAGGCCCCCTGCAACTGCGAGAAGTCGGCAATGCGCAGGAACGCTTCCTGAAGCCGGGCCAGCAGCGCCAGGCGGTTCTGGCGCAGCACCGGATCTTCGGCCAGGACCATGACCCCATCAAAAAATTGGTCGACAGCGGGACGCAGGCCTGCGAGCAGCACGAGGGCCGCGGCATAGCGACGTTCTGCAAGCTGTGCATGGAGGGGCTGCTCCAGAGCCCGCCAGTAGTCCCAGAGTGCGTTCTCTACCGGATCCATAAAGTATTGGGGATCTATGGGCCGGTCGCCGGGGATCGCTTCTTTGCGTAACAGATGGTTGATCCGTTTGATCAGCGCTGCGAGGGCACCTGCCGCCGCATGCTCAGCCTGGAAAAGGGCGAGGGCTTCGAGACGCTGGCGTGCGTCCAATGGCTCGTGGGGCTGGCGGCTGAGCACGGCGGCGATCTGGTCGGCGCGGAAGCCCTCCTCCCTGAAGTAGACCCGCATCCGATCCTGAAAGAAGTCGAGCACCGCGCTCCGTATCTCCGTCCGGTTCTTGGCGAAGGCACCACCGTAAGCGGCCAGCGTGCGGGTTACCGCTTCATCCAGGTTCAGGGGCACTCCGGCATCCAGCACGATCCGCAGCACCCCCAGCGCAGCGCGGCGCAGGGCAAAGGGATCGCGGTCCCCGGTAGGTACTTTGCCGATGGCAAAAAAACCGCAGAGGGTATCCAGCTTGTCGGCGATGGCCAAGCACTGACCGTGCGCATCCGCCGGGATTTCGTCGTCGCGCCCACTGGGCAGGTAATGCTGGGCGATGGCTGTGGCAACACGGTTGTTTTCCCCGTCATGCCGGGCGTAGTGGCCGCCCATGATGCCTTGCAATTCCGGAAACTCGCCCACCAAACCGCTGAGCAGATCACTTTTGCAGAGTTCCGCGGCGCGGTTCATGTCACCCGCATCCACCGCGAACTGCGGTGAGAGGGCTGCGGCAAGCTCCTGCAGACGCACCGTCTTATCGAAAATGCTGCCGAGGCCGTCCTGAAACAGCACCCCGTCGAGTGCGGCCCGTCGTGTCTGCAGGGAGATCTGGCGATCCTGATCCCAAAAAAAGGCGGCATCCGCGAGGCGGGCACGCAGTACCCGGTTATTTCCATCGATGACGACCTGCGTATCCCGGCTGTGGAGGTTGGCCGCGAACAGATAATAGGGTACCAGGCGCTCATCCTGACCGCGCAGGGGGACATAACGCTGGTGCTGCATCATGACCGTAATCAGCGCTTCTTCGGGCACCCGCAGATAGTCCGCGGCGAAGCTACCGGCAAGAATGACCGGCCATTCGTTGAGGCCGGTGATCTCGTCCAGCAAGGCCTCCGGCAGAATCGGAGTGACCGCCATCTCGCCTGCCAGGGCGGCCATTTTACCGGAAATGTGCGCGCGGCGCCCGGCGAAATCCACCATCACCTTTGCCTGCAGCAAGGATCCGGCGTAACCGGCAGGCGTGTTGATCTGCACCGCCTGGGGATGGTGGACGCGATGTCCGAAGCTCTCGCCGCCGGCATCCAGACCAAACATATTCCAGTCCAGCACCTGGCCGCCCTGACGCAGCAAAAGCCAGCGTACCGGACGCAGGAAACTGTCGGAACGAGCCCCCCAGTGCATGCGTTTGCGCAGGGGCAGACTGGTGACCAGCTTGCTGGCGATCTCGGGTAACAGAGCATGGCTGTCCTGCGCCGCGCCGACCTCCCGCCAGGCCAGAACGGGGCCTTTTTCAGTCTCCAGGATGAGCAGGTCGTCCAGGCTGACCCCACAGGAGCGGGCAAAGCCCTCTGCCGCCGCCGTGGGCTTGCCCTGTGCATCACAGGCGCGCGCCACGAGGGGACCGCGGCGCAGGGTCTCCTGCGGCAGGCTCTGCCGGGAGACGTCTTTGATCCAGAGAGCGAGCCGTCGCGGCGTGACATAGCCGTGAATGCTCCCAAACTGCAATCCGGCCGCATCGAGCAGTTGGCCTATGATCCCGGTCGCGGCGTCCTGCAGGGGCATTTGTTCCCGCGCCGGCAACTCTTCACAACCCAGTTCCAGCAGGAGATCTTCAGGCGCGGACATCTTGGCTCCTCAGCAGGGGGTGACCGAGGGCGGCACGGGCCTCGGCATAGTGCTCGGCCACACCTCGCGCCAGCGTACGGACGCGGCCGATGAATCGAGCGCGCTCGTTGACGCCAATGGCATGGCGTGCGTCCAGCAGGTTAAAGGTATGGGAGCAGTCCAGCACCCGTTCGTAGGCGGGTAGAGGGAGTTCGGCCGCCAGCAAGGCGTGACCGTCTTTTTCCGCCTGGTCAAAGCGCTGAAAGAGGTCTTCTACGGGCGCCAGTTCAAAATTATAGCGCGATTGCTCCACTTCGTTCTGATGGAATACGTCCCCGTAGAGTACGTTCGGGGTCCACACCAGGTCATAGACACTTTCGACGCCCTGCAGGTACATGGCCAGTCGTTCCAGACCATAGGTGACCTCGCCCATCACGGGATGGCAATCCAGACCGCCCACCTGCTGGAAATAGGTGAATTGGGTGACTTCCATGCCATTCAGCCAGACCTCCCACCCCAGTCCCCAGGCCCCCAGGGTTGGTGACTCCCAGTCGTCTTCGACGAAACGGATATCCTGGACCCCGGAATCAATACCGAGGGCCGCCAGCGATTCGAGGTAGAGTTCCTGCAGATTTACCGGGTTCGGTTTGAGTACCGCCTGAAACTGGTAGTAGTGCTGGAGACGATTGGGATTATCCCCATAACGGCCGTCCGTGGGGCGCCTGGAGGGCTGTACGTAAGCTGCCCGCCATGGTTCTGGGCCGATGGCCCGCAAAAAGGTGGCGGGGTGGAAGGTTCCGGCACCTACCGGCATATCCATGGGCTGGAGCAGAACACAGCCTTGATCGGCCCAGAAGCCTTGCAGCCGCTGGATGATTTCCTGAAAAGTCATAGGGGTCTCGGGCAGATATTTTGCGCATTATGGCCCAACGTAGCCAGCCCTGTGAAGGGCGTCTGCAAGTCTGCATACCCCGACGGCCTCAAAGCAGCTCGGCGATCCCCGCAGCTCCCCGCTTGGCGTCGAGAAAGACCAGCCCAAGCTTCGCCTCCTTTCGGGCGATGACCGTGAGGACCGCATCCGGGCCGGCATGAATGAGCAGAACGTAGCCGTTATCGCCCTTGATCATGACCTGCTCCAGTTCACCCCGCGCCAGCTCTACGGCGGTGCGGTCGCCCAGGGAAAGCATCGCCGCCGCCATGGCCCCTACCCGGTCCTCGTCCATGGTCGAAGAAAGCAGTGAGGCGATGGTGAGGCCGTCGGTGGAAATCACGGCTGAGGCCTCGATGTCCGCAGAAGACCCGTTCAGGTCACTGAGGATGGATTTGAGCATTTCTTCACGCATTTTTGTTCTCCTGAATTAGAATCGGGGTTTGTGAAAAAGAGGTTGTTTTAGCGGTAACGTGTGTCCAGGTCCTGCACTAGTGTAACGAAGGATTGATCCTGCAGGCGAGGCGTACCGCTGATGACGAGCATGAAATGTTGCTGACCGATAAATAACGGCCAGAATCCCAGTTCGGAGCGCCCCGCCGGATCGATCAAACCCCAGGTTTCAGTGTTGACGCGGAGGTTGTTTTTCAGCAGACGGTCGTGCCTGGACTGCAGGGACAGCAGATCGGCCGAAAGCCCGGCCAGTTCTTCTGCGGCTTCATGGGTGTAGCCCGATGCCGCGAGATAAAAGCCGTTTTCATCGGCGAGGAGGGTTTTCTGTATATCCGAAAGTTGCGCGAGGAGAGGCGGCAAGGCGTCTTCCAGCCGCTGTTCCTCCCGTTGGCGCGGCCGTGCCGTGCCCCGCAACATGCCCAGACGCTGCAGGCGGAAAATGCTGCGCAGGGCTTCCTCTTCACTCGCCGCCTGAGTCCAGTGCTGTGCGGTGCTGGCGCTGAAGGGAGCCCGGTGTCCTTGCCGTAAAATGTGGAGGAGGGTGGTCCGGTTTTCGTCCTGATGCGGACTGGATGTGGCATAAAAAGCCCCGGCGGGTGTCACCTCACCGTAAATATCCGCGTTCGTGGCGACCAGTTCGATACTCATAACTGATCCCCGATGCCCGGATCAATGGAGTAAAGCAACGCCATGACCAGATTCTTTACGTCGTCCTTGTTGCGGCCATCCACTTCAAAAATTGGCGGAATGGGATTGAGCATCCGCAGGTCCGCAGTCGCCTCCGGGAGCATGTCGACGTAGTCGGCTATCTGGGGCTGGGTCTGGATATCCGTCTTCGAAACCCCGATGACGACGGGGACATCGACAATGAAGTCCTTGAAGGCATGAAGAAAAAAATGCAGGTCTTTTTTGGGGTTGGGGCGGGTGTTGTCGAGCATCAGAATGAGGCCCAGGCCGCCGGTGGTGAGGATATCCCACATGAAGTCGAAACGTTCCTGGCCTGGAGTGCCGTACAGATGAATTTTGGTACCCTCATCCAGCTTCAACACGCCGTAATCCATCGCGACGGTGGTGTGGCCCTTGCGATTCAGTGTCATATCCGAGGCCTGGGCATCGGTGGAGATGATCGGAATATCCGACAATGCCGCAATAGCCGTTGTTTTGCCTACGCCAACAGGACCGGTAAAAATGATTTTATTGTCTTCTCTCACCACACGGCTCCTTACATATGATCTTTTGATCTTTACCGGAGAAAAATCCCGGTCGCGTCTTACAGCCCCGCAATGCGGGCAAGGAGGCGGCCCAGGAAGCTCCGTTTCGCTGCCGGTATTTCCGCGGCCTCCGGCGCGTTCGCGGACGCAGGCTGGATGCGGTTGTCAGGGTTTTCCGCCGTGTTATAGCGCAACAACCCCAGGCTGTCTGCGGCCGCAAGAAAGTTGAAGAGGTCGGAGGGCGCGACGCGCAACATCTTCACCGTCAATGCCGGAGACGCCGGAGAACGGGCCAGAAACGCCGCCAGGCGCAGGGCGTCAGGCAACATGGTCAGGCGCGTGAGGTTGGGCCATTGCTTCAGTTGGACTGGGGCGTTGATCTGCAGTTGCTGAATGAGGCGCCCGTCTGCAGTCCACGCACCTACTTGCCAGAGCAGGGATGGAAGGGTGAGATGCCGTACAGAGGCATGGGCAGGGATGTCCGTGTCAGCGGGGGCGCGCATTTGCAGCCGTGGGTGCTCCTCCTGCGCCAGGGACTTGAGGGTTGCGTCGTCCGTCAGCAGAATGGCCTGATCTGCCACCGGGTCCAAGCGCAGAATAACCTGCTGCCGGTCGTCCACGATGATGGCTGGCGACTGGTCGCGGCGGACGATCTGCAAAAGTCCCAGCAGTCCAGCCTGAGGATTGAAATGACGTACGTCTTCAGGGCGTAGCAGGGGTGTCGGGCGTGGTGCGACGGCTGGCGGTGCGACAGGTTTGGGAGCAGGGGCCGACGCTGGGTTGGTCGCAGGCGGTGCCGCAACGGAAGCGAATGGCGAAGAGATCGCGACGTCGGGCCGGATGGGCATGACTGTCGCGCTACTCCTTTCTGCCGACTTTGCCGGAGCGGGGCTACCATTCAGCAGAAGCTCCAGTGCGGGGAAGAGGGTTTCCATCCGTATGGGTTTCTGCAGTACCGGGAAAATGCTGTCAGGGTGCGCGGAAACGCTTGTCAGCAGGATACGTTGTTCCGGCTGTTCTTCATGCAACCGCCGCGCGATGGTCATACCGTCCCTACCATCCACATCGATAATGATCACTGCGGGCGTTTGCGCGTCCCCAGCGTCCAGCAACTGATAATGCCGCCGGGTAAACATCTTGAAAGCCATGCGGAAGACGGCTTCTTTGCGTGCATCCATCCCGATGCTGCGGACGAGGATACTACCGCCGTTGGAGGGGTTTGTCGTCATGATCAAATCCTAAATGATCTGTCGTTGCGGGTAACGCTGGAGGCGTTCAGTCAGGCTGAACATCTGGCGCATGATATCTTCACTGGGCTGCATGTCCGTCGTGAGAATGGATTTGACGAAATGGGAAAATCGCTCGCGGGCGTCCATCCGTTCGTACATTTCGAGAAGCGGTCCGTAGTAAACGTCATGCCGAGGTTGCGCCAATATGGCCTTCTCCAGAAGGTCCACCGCCTCGTTCACCTGCCCGTAGTCCAGAAGCATGTTGAACTCCTCAATAATGCTATCCTCGCTGTCCTTCCCGGTAATCCGGTGATCACGGTGAATTTCTTCCGTCACCAGTGGGGGGTTGCTCAGTGGTATGGCGGTGATCGGCAGATACAGCCCGTATTTCTCGGCCAGCCCTGCGAGAAGCTGCTCCTTTCCATCGCTTCCGGCAAGGGCTACCCAGAGGTTGTGTTCACCCAGTCGCCGGCCTTGTTGCAGCAATCGCGTTCGCAGATCGCCACCAGCGCCCCACAGGGTGATATAGAGCTGCAGGAGGGATTCGGCATAGGCGGCACAGCGCCGCTGGTCGTACAGTAGTTCCAGCAGGGTGACATGGAGAATGAGCTTGCGGGGATCGAGAATGAGTTGGCGACGTAACAGCCGCTCGGCCTCAGGATATTGGCGACACGCCAGCAGATGGCGTGCGGCAAGGAGCGGCGAAACCAGGCTGGCTACTACCTCATATTCCTCCTCGTCCAGCGGCAGAATGTCATCGGGCCCGGTTAGCAGTAGGAGGCCCTCCCCTGTAGGACCATTTTGGGATACCCCGGCCGATAGCATCTCCGGTCTAGGCATGAATCCGGACAGATCCAGTGGTTCCGGGTTGACGATGGCTTGCTGCAACTCCCTCTGTGCGCCGGCGAGCGCAGAAGACTCCGCCGGTTGTGGCGCAAGGGTGGCATGCGCGAGGACAGCCGCGATCTGCGCGCTGCTCATCCCCAAATTCTCTGCGGTTACCCGTAGTTGTAGGTTCTGCGGATCTAGTTTCAGTCCCTGCAAAACGAGATCCCTGGCTTCCGCATCGGGAATGGTGTGCGACTCGGTGAGTTGTTCCAACCGTTCAGCAAAGTGATCGATATCCGGTATTTCACGATAGATCGCGAGGAGCCTGCGCGTCTGCTGGGCGTTGTCGGGATTATGATCCACGTACCAGCTGAGGGATGTGGCAGCCTGTTCCAGGTGGCCGTAGGAAAGATAAATGTCCACCTCGTCCAGAATGCTGATTTCGTCGACCTGCACGGGGGATGCCGCTGTTACGGTGCTGGCCTGGCTGCTTTTGACAGGGGATGCCGCCGGTGCCGGACTTCCGCTGCCCTCGCGCTGCAAACCTGGGGCCTTGAGAGGTTTCCGTCCGCGTGACGCCTTCCATACCCCGGTCAGCACCACCAGGGTTACAAGAAAGGCTATGATAATCAGGCTGCCGGTGGGTAATTCCATGCAGGAATCTCGCTTCAGGGTAAACGTGGTGTTGCGTCTTTGCCGCTATTCTGACTGGTAGATAGGCGGTTTAACGGCACTGTCAATGCGCGAAGATCCCGGCAATTTCATGGATGCGCTTCGTGCTGGGACGCTGCGCCGCCGGGGAGGCGTCCGCAGCCGCCGCGTAGCCGGCGAACAGCGCAGGCAAAGCCTGTACGATGAGCGGGAGGCGTTCGCGGCTTACCGTGGCCAGCCGCCATTCTGCGCGCCAACCGTGAACGGGGTGGCTAACGCAGATGGCGACACCCCAGCCGCGCTCCTGCGCCGACCACTGATGCTCGGCAATGCACAACTGGTGTTGCCGGGTCATTTGTCCCAGACCGACGTAAGGGCCTGCATAGGGGATATGCAGATCGCCAGCCAAACCGGTCAGCATATGATCGAGACGGTGCAGCGCATCGCGTAACGGCACGACCGGAACGGTCTGGCCGCTCACTGCGTTTCTCAGAAAAATCAGGTGTGGCGATTCCATACAGACCTCCTTTTACTTTATGATTATGGCGATAATACAGGACGCTGCCAACGCGCGTGCGCGGCGGATGGCGTTCTTGCTTTTTCAGCGAGCCGCGAACAGGAAAATAAATCATGCAAAAACAGTTAGGTGCCTGGTTTCTGGCAGCCTTCATGGGATGTGGTGTGACGGTAGCCAATGCCAGTGTCTATGCCTTGCCCGTCCAGGGTAATATTGTCGGGGCGCTCGAGGCGGTAACCACCCACAGAGACGATACCCTTCTCGACATCGGGCGTTTCTACGACCTCGGTTACAATCAGGTAACAGCAGCCAACCCTGGTGTCAATCCCTGGCTTCCTGGCCAGGCCAGCAAGGTGGTCATTCCTGCCGAGTATATTTTACCGCCAAAGCCCTGGACCGGGATCATCGTGGATATTCCGGCGCGACGGATCTACTATTTTCCGGTGAATGACCGGGTGGTGTACACCTATCCCGTCGGTGTCTTTCTGCCAGGCTGGAAGGAGGCGTTAACGGCTACGCGGATTATCGCCAAATTTAAAATGCCTGCGTGGAATGTGCCCAAAAATATCCATGCGTGGTTCGAGAAGAAATTTCACATGGATATCCCCTGGTATTGGCCACCCGGCGCTGAAAACCCCATGGGTGAACTGGCGATGGAGACCGGACTCTCCGGTATTTTCATCCACGGTACCTACCACCCCTGGGGAGTTGGCATGCGGGCTAGTCAGGGGTGTTTTCAGATGTTCCCGGAGAATGTCGCACAACTTTTCCCGATGGTTCCGGTAGGCACCCCGGTACGGATCATCGATCAGCCCAACCTGGTGGGTGTGCGCGACGGGCAGGTTTATCTGCAGTCATACAAACCGATGCATGCCTACCACAAAAAGGGTATTCCGGATTTGCAGCGGGCCGTGGTGACGATCAAGTCTTTCATGGTGCGGAACCGGATCGATGAGCATATCGACTGGGACATGGTCAGGCATATTGTGACTGAGGATAACACCGTGGCACTCCCCATCGGAGTCGGCGCACCGAGCTATGCAACGCTGTCTGCCGCGCTTCCCGCAACACCCTACGCGTATGCGCCTTACGGCCCATCGGCGAATGGCGCCGCGGTGCCGCCGCCCTTACCTCTGGCAAGTGCCGCAGATCAGGAACATCTGCATGTTCAGGTGACTTTCCCCGATCAGAAGCCGTAGAATCTCGTTCTCTTCTCGGGGCTTTGGAGCTAGTGGCCGCCACCGACGCCCTGCTCCTGAATCCAGAGCCAAAGAAGTCCGAGGTACTCGTGACTCGCCTCGCTGCTGATTTCGAGATAAATCGCGCGCGGCAGCCAACTCTCCAGCCGGAGTCCGTTCACCCGGTCCAGACGGTAGTCGGTGGGCACGGGGATCACTTTTACGCCAGCGCGGCGAAACCATGCGACGGCCCGCGGCATGTGCAGTGCGGAGGTTACCAAGTAGGCCTGATGGCCATGGTGTTCGGCCAACACTGCCGCGCTGTCTATCGCGTTGGCTGCGGTATTGTAGGACTGGGTTTCCGGCCAGATGATGCTTTGTACGCCCATATCCTGGCGCAGGATGGACTCCATGGTGAGCGCCTCGGCTGGGGCGCCGAGACGCGGGGCACCGCCACTGGGAATGATGGGAAGTCCGGTTTGCCGGGCGAGCTGCGCTGCCGCCAGCAGGCGCACGAGGGTGCGTGCATTCGCCGTTTCCTGATGGGAACCCGGCGACTGCATGACCTCTCCGCCCCCTAGCACGATAATCGCCTGGGGAGCGTCGGGTCCGTGCAGGGGCTTAGTCAGGGGGGGATAGCGGTCTTCCAGGGGCAGCAGCAGAAGCCGCGCCCCTATCGCAGTCGAGAAAAAATAGAGCGTGCCCAGCGCGAGGAGCATGAGCACCCGGCCCAGATAGCGCCAACCCACGATTTCTGCCAGCCAGCCCAGGGCGGCGAGGACGAACAGGACACCCGGCGGTTGCAGAAGCGCCGAAACCAGGGTCAACAAGGTGGTGTAGCGTAACAGCATCCCTCCGGCCCCATTCAGTTGCCACCTATTTCATGAAAACTACGCTCGGCATGATAGGAAGATCGCACCAGCGGGCCGCTGGCGACGTGGCGGAATCCCATGGCCATGCCATCCCGCTGCAACTGCTGGAATTCTTCTGGCGGTACAAAACGCGCCACCGGCAGATGATGGCGGGATGGTGCCAGATACTGCCCGATGGTAAGCAATTCACATCCCGCCTGCCGCAGATCGCGCATCACCCCACGGATTTCATCGAGTTCCTCGCCCAGACCAAGCATCAGCCCGGATTTGGTGGGGATCTGCGGATGCTGTGCCTTGAAGGCGGCCAGCAGTTGCAGCGAGTGATGGTAATCTGCACCCGGCCTGGCCTGTAAGTACAGGCGCGGCACGGTTTCCAGATTGTGATTGAAGACATCGGGAGGGGTCTCCCGAAATGCGGCCAGCGCGTTGTCCATCCGACCGCGAAAATCCGGTACGAGAATTTCCACGTGCAGTTCCGGGCAATGTTCGCGCAATGCCGAAATGACCTCTGCAAAATGACGGGCACCTCCGTCACGCAGATCATCACGATCGACGGAGGTGATGACGACAAAACGTAATTCCATGCTGGCCACGGTCCGGGCGAGATGGACGGACTCCAGGGGATCGGGTGCTTCTGGGCGGCCATGCGCTACATCACAGAAGGGGCAGCGGCGGGTGCAGATGTCTCCCAGGATCATGAAGGTCGCCGTTCCACCGCCGAAGCACTCTCCCAGATTCGGGCAGGAGGCTTCTTCACAGACCGTATGGAGACCCGCGTCTCGCAGGATCTTTTTGAGTCGGTCCACTTCGGGGGATAAGGGCGAACGTACCCGCAACCACTGTGGCTTGGGGAGGCGTTCTGTATGTACCGGAATGATGGGTATGGGGTTGCGTGCGGTTTTGTCCGCACCACGAGCAGCTTTTTTTGCTTGGGGTTGGGGGTTCATGTTCATGCCCCTCCTTTTTTCAAGGGGCGGTCCAGGCTGACGGACAGCTCTGCCATCAGGGCTTCGGCAACATCGTGACTTGGCCAGTCCGGACAGAGATCGTGCACCTGGGTAACCGCGAGATTCGCCATGCCACAGGGATGAATACGCTGGAACGGGCTCAGATCCATCTCGGTGTTGAGGCTGAGGCCGTGGTAACTGCGACCGCGCTGAATACGCAGGCCCAGGGAAGCAATTTTGGCATTACCCACGTATACGCCCGGGGCATCGCGCCGCGCATGGGCTTCAATGCCGCGCCGTTGGAGCAGACGAATGACGGACTGTTCCATGGCGGTAGTCAAAGTACGGACGTTGATACCCATGCGCGGCAGGTCGATAAGCAGATAGACCACCCATTGTCCCGGTCCATGATAGGTGACTTTGCCACCCCGATCACTGCGAATCACCGGAATGGGACCTGGGTCAAGGACATCAGCCGCGTCGGCGTTGCGACCGAGGGTGACGACGGGAGGATGCTGGAGAATCCACATTTGGTCCGGAGTGTCGGCGTCCCGCTGGCTGGTGAATTCGCGCATGGCGTCCAGTACCGTGAAGTAAGGCAGCAGCCCCGGCCAGAAACGAACGAGTATGGGCGCATTCATAAGCAGAGAATCACGCCGTCAATCGCTCTGACGGACGTATAAATATCGAGCAGATGTTCATGGCTTCTGGCTTCGATGGACACCGTGACGGCCTGATAGTTTCCCTGGCTGCTGGGCCGGCAGGAGAATGCCGTGTCCGGCAAATCCGGCGCATGAGGCGCAATCGCCGCACGCACCGCGGCGAGCAGATCGTCGTGCTGACCGATGGCTTTGACATGATGCAGGTGCGGAAAGTCTTTTGCCGGATTTGTGTCGGTTTCCATAGCGTCTCGTAACCCCCTCGTGTCATCGTCGGACAGGACTCATCCATGCCGGCTTGCCGTGAGCATGATAGGCTCCCCCGAACTTGGGCCGTTGTTCCTGGGACCGCACTGCCGAAGCGCGGGCCGGAAGACCAGCCGGGACTGCCCATAAATGCCATTAAAATGGTGACAGGCCTTTGCGGGGCCTGTTGGCCATGGTAAGTCTTCCTCCGCCGGAGGTGAAGCCCCGACCGGAGGTACGTACAACCTGCAGAAGCCGTCAGCGTGGTGGCCGCAGCTTCGACGTCCCGCTTACAGCGCGCTTCTGATCTTATGGAACATTTGCGTTATCCAGCCCGCCTTCTCTACCGCAGTCTGCGTCACTACAGGTACAGACTTCAGCGGTTTGCCATTCAGCAGGAAGACCAGTCGCCCGACGACCGTACCTTTTTTCATCGGTACCTGAAGATGGGGTGCAATCTCGACCACGCGCTGTAGACTGGAAAACCGCCCTTTCGGAACCGTAATGTCTACGGTCTGTTCGACCCCCACGGGGATATGCATCGGCGATAAATCGCTGCGGCTGATTTCGCTGACCTTTTCTCCGGCGGTATAAACCGGATGGTTGACGAAAAAGCGGTATCCGTAATCCAGCAGGGCTTCAACGGCGTTGGTGCTGCCAGCCCAACTCGGCCCGCCAAGAACGACGGCGATGAGACGGCGGCCATTTCGTATGGCGGTGGCATCGATACAATAACCGGAGGCATCGGTCAGGCCGGTTTTCAGACCGTCCACCGTAGGGTCACGGAAAAGCACAGGGTTCCAGCTCCGCTGGGTAATGCCGTTATAGGTATACGACTTTTCCCGGGTGATCTGGATCACTTGCGGAAACTGTCGGATGAACGCGCGCGACAGCTTGGCGACATCCAGCGCGGTAGTATAGAGATTGTTGTCCGGCAGACCGTCGACATTGCTGTAATGGGTGTTGTGCAGATTGAGGCGCAGAGCCGAGTCGTTCATCAGTGTGACGAAACCAGACTGGCTGCCGCCCACCGCCTCGGCAAGTGCGACCGCCGCATCGTTCCCCGAATCAATCAGTAATCCATGCAGTAATTGATCGACATTCGCCGGGACATTGGGCTGGACGAACATGCTGGAACCCCCCGTTTTCCATGCGGTATTGGAGATGGGGATATTTTCCTGAGCGGTCAGGGTGCCGCTTTGAATGGCCTGATAGGCCAGATAGGCCGTCATGAGTTTGGTGAGACTCGCCGGCGCGCGGCGCAGGTTTTCACTCTTGGCGGCGATGATCTGACCCGTATCGTAGTCCATCAGCGTATAGCTGACGATGGCAGGCAGTGCCGGGGCTGGCGGTGTGGGCAACATGGGCGTGGGGGTGGCAGCAGATGCCCAGGGGCTGACACAGAAGCCGGCCAACAGGAAGAGTATCCGGGTGATCAGGGAAATACGGGCAATCATGAAGAGACCTCAGTGGTAAACGCCGATTGGAATTCAGGGGGATTGGGCAAGTTTGGAATTATAGCGATGCCTGCGGAGAAAATCATGCTTGGGGACGGCGGGCAATACTTGGTACCCCATGCCTTTGGGCAGAGACATCCCATTATTCGTGGGTGCGCGGATGGGCGTGGACCGACATCAGTATGCCCAGTCCGACCATGAAAGTCAGCATGGCGGTGCCACCGTAGCTTACCAGTGGCAGCGGCACTCCGACTACCGGGAGAATCCCGGTGGTCATACCCATATTTATGAAAATATAAAGGAAAAACGTCAGGCTCAGGGTGCCGGCAATGAGGCGGCCGAAGGCGTCACGGCTTTCGTAGGCAATGACCAGCCCGCGCAGAACGATGAGCAGGTAGGTAGAGATGAGGAGCAGGACGCCCACCAGACCAAACTCCTCGGCAAATCCCGCAAAAACGAAGTCGGTCTGGGCTTCCGGCAGGAAATCGAGGTTGACCTGGGTACCGTTGAACCAGCCCTTCCCCCAGAATCCTCCCGAACCCACGGCAATCATGCTCTGGATGATGTGATAACCCGCGCCCAGGGGGTCGCGCTGAGGATCGAGAAAGGTCAGTATGCGTTCTTTCTGGTATCCATGCAGAAAATGCCAGAGTACCGGCCCGCTGATGGCGGCCAGAATGATCAGCGCGACAAACCATCGGCGGCGCACACCCGCCAGCCACATCATGAAGACCCCGGCAGCGCCAATTTGCGCCGCCGTACCGAGATCTGGTTCCTTGGCGATGAGCAGAAAGGGGATGGCAATCAGCACAAATCCGGTGACAGCAGAAAGCCAGTGGCGAACATTTTCCCGTTGCGAATAGTAATAGGCGAGGAACAGAGGCAGGGCAAGTTTCATGAGCTCCGAGGGCTGAAAGGTCAGCGGGCCGACGCCCAGCCAGCGGCGTGCGCCGAGATTGGCTTTGCCCGCCACGAGTGTGATGGCCAGTAAGAGGATGCCCGTAGCGTACAAGGCGGGTGCCCAGGCGCGAATACGTTCCGGTGGTGTATTGGCAACGAGAACGAGGACGAGGATGCCGATCGCGAATCGCAAAAGCTGGGCAAGCACTACGCGGATACTTTCCTGGCTGCCACTGTAGATCACCGCGAGGCTGATGAGCATGAGCATTACCACCCCCGTCATGATTGCCGGATCCAGTTTCCGCAGGGGCTTCAGCAGGCGTACGTGCCAGCTCATGGATTGACCTCCGGTGTCGTCACCGTATCGAGGTAGGTGTCGATAACCGCTCTGGCGACAGGCCCGGCAATGCTGCCTCCGTGGCCGCCATGTTCGACCACTACCGCTACGGCGATGCGCGGATGGTCGGCCGGCGCGTAGGCGATGAAGAGTGCGTGATCCTGCCAAAGTTGAACCGTATCGTGCAGCACCCGACCGGAATCATTGCGCTGCGCATGGTGCACCTGGGCAGTGCCGGTTTTGCCGGCAATGGCATGGAGATCGTTGGCCAGTGATTTGCCGGTACCCGAAGTCACCGCATCACGCATCGCACCCTGAATGACGGCAATGTCCTCTGGGGAAAAATCCAGGGGTTGCGTCGCACTGTCGGAGGTTTGTTTCATATGCGGTATAACCAGTTTGCCACCATTGGCGATGCTGGCTGTGGCACGCGCCAACTGGAGTGGGGTGCTCAGCAGGTAACCCTGTCCTATTCCCATCATCACGGTCTGTCCCTGATACCAGGTCTGGCCGTAGCGCCGACGTAGCCAGACCGGGGAGGGAATCACACCGGCGGATTCCCCGGGTAAATCCACTCCACTGCGCTGACCAAAGCCAAAATGCGCGAGACCGTTGCCGAGCTGGATTGCGCCAAGACGCATGGCAATTTGGTAAAAATATACGTCATTGGAATCGCGAATGGCTTCGCGCAGATTTTGCGCGCCATGACCACCGGGTTTCCAGTCGTAATATTTGTGTTTGGTGCCGGGAATCTGGTAGTAAGCGCCGCCAGCGAGCCGCTGATCAGCGGCGACGGCCTTGTCACGCAGGGCGCTGAGTGCCACAAAAGGTTTGATGGTAGAGCCCGGAGGATAGCTGCCCCGCAGAAAGCGGTTGGCCATGGGCGTGCCGGGATCGTCCCGCAGGCTGCTCCATACGGCGGTGCTCAGGCCATCTACGAAAGCATTCGGGTCGAACGCGGGGGCCGAATAAGCGGCGAGTATGTCACCATTCCGCGGATCCAGTGCCACGACGGCGCCCTGCTGGCCGATCATGGCCTTCGCGGCGGCCTGCTGCACCGCAAGATCCAGAGTCGTCCGGATGGTTACGCCCTCCCGGGGCGGGTTGCGCAAGCGCGTGTGTAATGTATGTCCGCGTGCGTCGACCTCTACCTCTTGGTCGCCCGGCTGTCCTTTCAGCAGGGTTTCATACTGCGCTTCAAGTCCGCTTTTGCCGATGCTGTCCAGCCCCGCGTAGTCCGCCATCTGCTCCTCGCGGACTTCTGCAGGGGTCAGGCGGCCCACATAGCCCACTGCATGGGCGAAAAGTGAACCATAGGGATAGTGGCGTTTGGTCCTGGTTTGTATGTCTACCCCCGGAAATTGATGCCGCTGCACGGCAAATGCGGCCAACTCCCCGGGACTCAGATTGCGACGCAGAAGAATGGGCTGATAGGGACGCGCATGTGATAGATCGTGGTTGAAGCGTTGCTGATCCTCTGCACTGACGGGCAATATCCGCCGTAGGCGCTGGATGGTTTCCTCCGGGTGCATGGCTTTGTTCGGCGTGATCGTAAGGGCGAAGCCGGTCTGATCATCGGCGAGTACCTGCCCATGCCGGTCAAGAATCAGACCCCGCTGGGGGGCGATGGGCAGCAGCACAATGGTGTTGTGGGTGGATTGGGTGGCATAGAGATCGTGATCCCAGACCTGCAGCCGGAATATCTGTATGACCAGCAGCGCCGTAAGTACCGTGATCAGTCCCGCCGCGACCAGCAGGCGGCGGGTGAATTGCCGATGTTCCCGGGCGGGCTGTACTGCGTTCATGTATGGTTCAGGCGCAATGCGTGACGCAGATAATCGAGCGTCAACGTGAAAAGCGGCCACAGCAGGGCGCCGATCAGGGGCCCTAAAAGCAGCGAAAAATGCCATGTGACGGTGCCTGCCCAGACCTGCCACAACCAGACCAGCAACCGGTGGGCCAGCAGTAACACGAATATGAAGAAGAGTTGCTCCCAGGACGCCAGACTGCGAACCCTGGCAATGCCGGTGTAGAGCAGATAAATCATGACGACCCCGGCGATAGCCTGGGCTCCCAGCACATCGCCAAGTACCATATCCTGAAGCAGCCCGATCAGCCAGACCACGGTAAAGCTCAGTTCGGAAGCACTGCTGATGGCCCAATAGAGCAGTAGCAGGGCGACAAAATCCGGGTGGAGCAATGCGTAAAACGGACCGCAGGGAATGGCTTCCGCCGTGAGCGCGAAGAAAAAACCGAGAACGACCACGACGACGATCATGGCGCTGCTGCGGGCTGCGAGGCTGGGCTATCCCAGAGCATGAGCACAGTGCCCAATCGCCCCAGGTGAACGGCCGGTCGTACCGCAATCCGTGCAAAGGGTTGGTCACCATTGTGGATGACTGCGGAAATCGTACCGACATTCAGCCCCGCCGGGTAACGCCCACCCAGACCCGAGGTGACGAGCTTGTCGCCGACCTTCAGGGGGGTGTTGCGGGGTTGAAAGGGCACCGTAAGACTGTCCAGGTTCCCCGTGCCATCCACCAGCAATGGTGTGTCCGAGCCTGCGGGCTTTACAGGGATGCTGCTGTCCAGGTCGGATAGCAGCGCCACCTGGCAGCTCTCGGGGGAAACGCGGACCACCTGGCCCGCCACTCCGCCGGCAGCGAGGACCGGTTGCCCGACAAAGACCCCCGCACGCGTCCCCAGGTTGGCGACCAACAACTGGCTGCCTGGTGCAAAGTTTTGGGCGATAATCTGCGCTACGGCCACTTTCCCGGGCGGGTGGGGGATGCTGTCGAGCAATGCGAGAAGTTGACGGTTTTCGTCACGCAGAATATCTGCTTCCAACAGCTTGGGCTGCGCACGGACGAGTTCGGCGCGTAGCCTGACGTTCTCGGATTCCAGCGCAGCACGGCTTTGCAGGTAGTGGTCGGTCTGCCGCCAGAGACGTGCCCCCTGCATGCTGATCCACTGCACAGGATAAGCTATGGTCAAAGAAACGTTTCCTATGTTGGGGTGTTTTTCGCTGGATACCGAGACGAATACAGTCAACAAAATCAGCACCGCTACGCGAAGGAGCGGCGGGTAGCGGCGGGGGAAAAACAATGCAGGCATAGTAGCTCGTGGCAGCCGAAGGCTTAATCGTCGGCAAATACCTCACCCAGCAACTCCAGTTCTTCAAGCGCCCGGCCGCTGCCTCGCGCCACGCAGGTCAATGGATCCTCCGCAACGATGACCGGTAGCGCGGTTTCCTCCATGATCAGTCGATCCAGATCGCGAAGGAGGGCGCCGCCACCAGTCAATACCATGCCCCGTTCAGCGATATCGCCAGCGAGTTCGGGGGGGGTCTGCTCCAGGGCCAGTCTGATGGCACCGACAATGGCGCCTAATGGTTCCTGAAGGGCTTCGAGGATTTCATTGCTGGTAATCGTAAATGTTCGGGGAACGCCTTCGGCGAGATTGCGGCCGCGCACTTCTATACTGAGCACTTCCTGACCGGGATAAGCGCAGCCAACCTTCTTCTTGATCTCTTCGGCGGTCGTCTCGCCAATCAGCATACCGTAATTGCGCCGGATATAGTTGACGATCGCCTCGTCCATTTTGTCGCCGCCTACCCGCACACTCTGGGAGTAGACCACCCCGCCCAGTGCGATGACGCCGACTTCGGTAGTGCCGCCACCAATGTCCACCACCATGGAGCCAGTGGGCTCCGCAACGGGCAGCCCGGCGCCGATGGCGGCAGCCATCGGCTCCTCGATCAGGTGTACTTCGCGCGCGCCCGCACTCATCGCCGATTCACGGATGGCGCGCCGTTCCACTTGTGTTGCACCATAGGGTACACAGACGATAATCCGCGGGCTGGGGCTAAGGAAACGTTGATGATGCACACGTTTGATGAAGTGCTTGAGCATGGCCTCGGTAATCTGGAAATCGGCAATCACACCGTCTTTCAGCGGCCGGATAGCCGTAATGTTGGCCGGTGTGCGGCCCAGCATACGTTTGGCTTCCTCTCCGACGTGCAACTGTCGGCTGGTAGCCCCATGCCGTCCCGTGTGGATGGCCACCACGGAGGGCTCAGAGAGCACAATACCCTTACCGCGCACGTAAATCAGGGTGTTGGCGGTACCCAGGTCTACGGCTAGGTCGGTGGAGAAAAGGCCAAGAATTCGTTTAAATATCATCAAGTTAGAAGCCTTGCTGGAAATGGATGGAGGCGCTTTGAGGGAGCAGAAAAATGACTGCATCCGCAACAAGCCATGTGCATCGGGCAGTCTATCATGAGGAACGGCCGAGACCAAAGCCATGATGCCAAACGTTCGGCTTGCGCGGGGATACCAAAAGAACGGAGAATCGTTCACGGCCATTCCGGAATGCCCATGGATGGTGGTCCTGCGTGGTGCGTGTTTTTCGGTCCCTTACGAAAAGGAGTCCCCCATTCATGTTAAATCCAGATACCGTCAATCATTTCAATGAGCAAGGCGATGCGCACATGGTCGATGTCGGTACCAAGGCAGTGACGACCAGGGTTGCGCTGGCGGCAGGCGAAATTTTGATGGCGGATTCCACCCTGGAACGCATTGCCTCTGGACGAATGGGGAAGGGCGACGTCCTGGGAGTCGCACGCATCGCGGCCATACAGGCCACCAAAAGGACCTGGGAGTTGATTCCTCTGGCACACCCCTTGCTCCTCACCGCTGTCGAAGTCGAATTAACCCCTGCTTACGATCCCGCGCGGATTGTCTGCCGCGCAGAAGTGCGCTGTGTCGGCCAGACGGGCATCGAAATGGAGGCGCTCACGGCAGTTTCCGTGGGATTGCTCACTATTTATGATATGTGCAAGGCCATTGATCGCGGGATGCTGCTGCAAAATATCGGTCTCTTACGGAAAGAGGGCGGCAAGACGGGTGTCTGGGAGAGAATCCCTGCGTCCTGCCCGCCAGTCCGCTGATATCTACTTGCCGCGGTGTGGCGAGGAGCTGTAGCGCATCATTACATCCCGGTCCTTCCAGCTCGCTTCTTTCAGGATGTCTTCGGGGATCATGTACCGGTCCTGTGGTGCCACATCCTGAAACTTCACCACGCGCAGTACATCGCTGAAAGGGAGTTTGCGCAGCAGGCCGTCCTTGTCGGTGGCGCGTACGATCATGGCGTCCTTGAGAAGGGCATAGACATAGAAGTTGCCAGGCCGCAGCTTGCCGTCCTTGTCCTTCCAGGTGACGGTAATGCGCGAATGTTCTTTGAAATCATTGCGAATCATGTATGGATCTCCTTGGCTTGTGCGCCCCTAAACTAATCACCGCGCCGGGTACAAAGCAAATAAACACTACTTATTGCAAAATTAAAAACGTTGACTTGCGTTGCCAAAAATCCGGGCATACCTTCCCGGTCGTTCTGTAACGGCCGTCCCAGGGTTGGCGCAGCGCAGCATATCATTTGTCTCTGTCATGGGTGTCGGCAGAGTTGAACACAGTCTTAAAAGAGGTCTAGTATGACCTCCTTAGGGTAAGGTTCCCAGGGAGCAGACGGCATGCCGCAGGGATTAGTTGCAGAACCGGCGCAGGGGACTGCGTTGGCAGACCAGTTCGGTCGGCGCGTTACCTATCTGCGCATTTCGGTGACGGAGCACTGCAATTTCCGGTGTAGCTACTGTTCTCCCGAGGAGGGGACCCCCTTCTTCGTGCGGAAAGACCATCTACAGGCGGAAGAATATGACCGCCTGATTCGCATTTTCAGCGGACTCGGCGTCCGCCATATACGTTTTACGGGTGGCGAGCCGCTCCTTCATCCACAGATTCTGTCTTTCGTCGGCTTCGCGCGACGTCATGGTGTAGGCAAGATCAGCATCAGCACTAATGGAACGCTGCTGGGGCGGCGCGCCGACGCTCTGAAACAGATGGGCGTCAACAACCTGAATGTCAGCCTCGACAGTCTGGACCCCGAGGTTTTCGCACGGGTGACCCGTGGTGGTGACCTGCGTCGTGTACTGGAAGGAATCGATGCGGCGATACGGGCAAGGATTCCCCGGATAAAACTCAACGTCGTTCTGCTGCGCCAGGATAATGGGGATAGCCTGCCAGCGCTGCTGGAATATGCGATACAGCGTGGCGTCGATATCCGCTTCATCGAGGCCATGCCGCTCGGTGAAGCGGGGGCGGATGCCCGGGAGACGCAATTCTTGAGCGCTGCCGAGGCGCAGCAGGTGATCGAGCAGCACTTCGGCCCGTTGCAACCCGTGATCCGACCCGCAGATAATGGTCCGGCGCGCCTCTATCAGCTCCCCGCGGCGCGCTCCCAGGTGGGCTTCATTACGCCCATCAGCGACGATTTTTGCGCAACCTGCAACCGTGTACGCCTCACTGCAACGGGGCGTCTGGTGTATTGTCTGGGGCAGGATGGAGGGCTGGAACTTTTGCCCCTCATACGCGGAGCAGCCAGTGACGGACAGATCGCGGAGGCCATTACCCAAGGGATCTGGCGCGACAAACCGGAGCACCATCACTTTGTAAATGACCCCAACCGTTCCGCCAGAGTGTTCATGATGCGGCTTGGGGGTTAGCCTGCAGGGCGTTTCGTGTAGAATCCCCGGTCAATTTTCTTTCATGCAAGCGAGTGGCACATGTACGGATTTCAGGAAATCACCGCAGATCAGCTCAAAGCCTTACGAGAAGAGGGGGGGGCGTTTACGCTGATTGACGTGCGCTCGCCCGGCGAAGTGGCGCGGGGCGTCATCGATGGTGCCAGACACCTGCCGCTGCACCTGCTTCCCATGTCCGTGCAGCAGATGGATAAATCGCAACGGCTCGTTTTTTACTGCCTGAGCGGCGGGCGTTCGGCGCAGGCAGCGGCTTTCGCGGCGTCCCAAGGCTTCGGCCAAGTGCTTAATTTGCGCGGCGGAATCTCCGCCTGGGTCAACCGGGGGTTCCCCTTGGTCAGTTGTCCGGTTGATAAGGATATTCTAAAATAGGGGTGCTTAATCATCAAATCAAAATATTTGCCTTGCTGTTCATAGTTTTCCTGATAGAGTCTTGCAGGTGGTTTTTTAGACATCATAACCGAGGAGGTTAACCCATGGTACAAGAAGACAAAGTACTCGACGCGCGCGGACTGAATTGCCCGCTGCCGATTCTCCGCACCAAGAAGGCGCTTGGGGAGTTGACCTCTGGTCAGGTCCTGAAGGTCGTCGCCACCGACCCTGGCGCGGTGAAGGATTTCGAAGCGTTTGCCAAGCAGACCAAGAATCCCCTGTTGGAACAGGCGGAAGCTGCTGGCGAGTTCATCTTCTTCATCCAGAAGGCTTAATTTATCAGAGCCGGGCCGCAAGCCCGACCGGGGGTATTAAATAATGGACGAGAAAAAGTTGGCAATTATCGCTACGAAGGGCACGCTGGATTGGGGTTATCCGCCCTTCATTCTGGCATCTACCGCAGCGGCGCTCGGCTATGGGGTTGAAATATTTTTCACCTTCTACGGCCTGCAGTTGTTGAAGAAGGATTTGAGCCATCTGCGCGTGAGTCCGCTCGGGAATCCCGCAATGCCCATGCCGATACCTATGCCGACACTGATGATGGTGCTCCCTGGCATGGAAGGGATGGCTACCTCCATGATGAAGAGCAAAATGAAGGCAAAGGGTGTAGCCAGTCTGGAAGAGCTTCGTGAGCTCTGCGTTGAAGCGGAAGTGCGGATGATCGCCTGCCAGATGACCGTTGATCTTTTCGAGTTTGATACCGCGGATTTCATTGACGGCATTGAACTCGGTGGTGCTGCCTCGTTCTTTGAGTTCGCCGGAGAGTCTGATATTACGCTCTTTATGTGAACTGTCGGGCTGCACTGCGGGTCAACAGGTATGACGTATTTATTGCTAGCGAGGAGCGAGTAAATGGCGACTTACGCTGAAATGAGGGAGATGTTCGACGAAATCCGTGCGGATTTTCGTTATGACCATGAACTCAATGGATGTTTGAATTGTGGCATTTGCACGGCCACCTGCCCGTCTGCGCAGTTCTATGACTATAGCCCGCGCGAGATTGTGCAGTTGTTGTGGACGGAAAATGTCGAGCAGATCTACGATGCGATGCAGGAGAAAATATGGGCCTGTGCGCAGTGTATGACCTGTGCCGCACGCTGTCCTTTCAAGAATTCCCCCGGTGGGCTTGTCATGATCATGCGTGAAGTGTCCATTCGCCATGGCATGCAGTCGGCCAAAGATGTGCTGCGACCTTTCGGGCGCGTCATGCTCAAGCTGATCACTACGGGCAATCAGTTGTCCCCCGACATGATCCAGCCTGATCACTTCCCCGACTGGGGCCCCAATATCCAGAAGGTGGAAGGTGACTTGCGCATACTGCGTAAAGCCATTCCGGTGCGCACCTTGCAAACCGTGGAAACGGCGTGGGAAGTGTCGCTAAAAACCTCCGTCGAGATGTACACCATCTGGGAAATGACGGGTGTGCTGAAGTCATTGGAAACCATGGATGAAAACCTTTTCGACGTCATTGAGGACTTCATTGACGAGAAACGTGAAGACTATGAAGACTGGCTCGAGAGCCAGAACGATAAGGACTGAGGAGACCATCATGAGCGACAACAGCACGCAGCAAGGCGTGGCGGGGCACGGCGCCTTCTTTCAGGACACGAATCTTTCGGCGAACGAGGCCGAAGCGGCAACGGCCTGGGTGCGCAGCCATGTCGACCGGCGTACGATGGACCTGGGCGAGCGGATGGACGACATCCGCGACCACATGTGGGAACTGGAGAAGGAAGGCGAAATCATCGTCCACCGCCTTACCGACCAGCACAAGCCCGTTGAAGTAGATACTCTGTATGGCTGGAAAAAGCGGATTCCTACGAATCAGTTCTGGCATCACAAGAGTTGTGGGCAGTGCGGCAACATCCCCGGCTATCCCACCAGTATCCTCTGGTTTATGAACAAGTTCGGCATGGACTATCTGGACGAGACCGACCAGACCTCCTGTACCGCCTGGAACTACCACGGCTCCGGCATCGGCAATGTGGAATCCCTGGCCGCCGTCTTCCTGCGCAACTTCCATCAGGCCTACGTCTCCGGCAAGCAGCACGGCTTCGAGAACGGCCACTTCTTCCCCCTGGTGCACTGCGGCACCTCCTTCGGCAACTACAAGGAGATCCGCAAATACCTCATCGAGTCCGCCGAACTGCGGGAGAAGGTCAAGAAGATCCTCGGCAAGCTGGGACGCCTGGTGGACGGCAAGATCGTCATTCCCGAGGAAGTGGTCCACTACAGCGAATGGCTGCATGTCATGCGCAACCGCATCGCCAGTGAATTGCAGACCATCGACATGAGCAACATCCGGGTCACCAACCACGCCGCCTGTCACTACTACAAGATGGTGGCGGAAGACGCCGTCTACGACAACACGGTGCTGGGCGGCAACCGCACCGCCGTCGGCACCTCCGTCGCCCAGGCCCTGGGTGCCCAGGTCATCGACTACTCCACCTGGTATGACTGCTGCGGCTTCGGGTTCCGCCACATCATCTCCGAGCGCGAGTTCACCCGCAGTTTTACGATGAATCGCAAGATCAAGGTCGCCCGGGAAGAAGCCAACGCCGATGTGATGGTCGGTATTGATACTGGCTGTATCACCACCATGGACAAGAACCAGTGGATCGGCAAGGCGCACGACATGAACTACAGCATTCCCATTGTCGCCGACGTCCAGCTCGCGGCCCTGGCCTGTGGCGCCGATCCCTTCAAGATCGTGCAGTTGCAGTGGCATGCTTCGC
>NZ_JABBDR010000043.1 GCF_018854495.1 Acidithiobacillus ferruginosus | reverse complement strand
CCCCGCCGATACCGACAGTGCCCTCGGCGGTAAAAGTGCGCGCGGGGTTGTATTTGGAGGTGCGCAAACGATGACGCGGATCGACCGGTACCGCGCAGGGTGCTCCTAGGTAGACGTCTCCCAGACCTAGCACCAGATAGGAAGCGTCGTAGATGGTGTCGATCACTTCCTGAACCGACTCCAGCCCATTGATACGGCGAATGAACTCGGCATTACGCGGCAGCCACGGTGCGGTATCTCGCACCGACTGGCGGTAGCGACTGACCGCGTCCAGAGTCGCGCTGTCCTCGAAGGTGAGGGGAAGATGAACGATGCGTCCCGGCACTTGCATACGCTGGATTGGTGGAAGCCCGTCCTCGATCTCTCGTAACACGGCGAGCAGGCGCGCTTGATCAATGGTCCGGCTGTCATAACGCACCTGCAACGAACGCACGCCGGGCGAGAGCTCCTCAATGCCCGGTTCGGCACGCGCTTTCAGAGCCTCCATCAATGCATGCACACGAAAACGCGCGCGCAGATCCAGAACGTTATCCCCATATTCGAGCAAGACATAACTGTCCCCAGCCTGACGATAGGTGACCCCGGGCAATCCCGACTGGGCAGGACGCAAATCCAGTACCGGTTCCCCCTGTAGACAGGCCGGAGGCTGATTCAGACAAAGACCAGGCAGTGGAGTCAAGGTCTGGATGGCGCCATCCCGAAGCACTTCCAACTGACGGGCGGTGGCGAAATCCAGGGGCACAAAGCGCACCCAGTCGCCTGGCTTGACTTGTCCCATTTTCCACAGTTCAGCCTTGGCAATGGTGGCGGGACAGACAAAACCACCGAGACTGGGGCCGTCCTTACCCAGAATCACCGGCATATCGCCGGTGAAGTTGATGGCGCCGATGGCATACTCGGTATCGTGGATATTGGATGGGTGCAACCCCGCTTCGCCGCCATCCGACCTGGCCCATACCGGACGGGGACCTATCAGACGGATACCGAGACGATTGGAGTTGTAATGTACCTCCCAGTCGGTGGAGAAAAACCGGTTGATGAATTCGGGAGAAAAGAAATCGGGCGCGCCATGGGGACCATAGAGCACACCGATGGTCCAGTGCTGCGCGTATTGGGGAATCATCGGTACAGGCACTTCAAGCATTGCGACTGCAGATACAGCCGTTCCCAGTGCCAGCATGTCGCCGGTGCGGATCGGCCGCCCGCCGTGTCCGCCAAACTGTCCGAGGGCAAAGGTGCTGCGGCTACCGAGATAAACCGGCACATCAAAACCACCGGCAACGGCCAGATAAGCACGGCAACCCGCCTCCACCCGCCCCATGTCGAGCACCTGTCCGGCGCGCACCAAGATGGTGCGCCAGCCCTCTACGGGCTGACCATCCAGGGTGGCCTTGAGTGGAGCACCGGTCAGAGCGATGTGGGTCTCAACGTGAAAACGGACCCTCGCGCCGACAAGGGTACATTCGAGTCCTGTCGCGCCCTTTGGATTGCCGACCAGCCGATTGGCAAGATCAAAGGCGTAGTCATCCATGGGTCCGGAAGGTGGCACACCGATATGCCAATAGCCGACCCTGCCGGGATTGTCCTGGATGGTGCTGTAGGTGCCACCGTCCAACACCTCGGCCACCAGGGGGTGATACTGGAAGTCGCTCAATGCAGTTGTGGATAACCGGGCATCGACAAACAATGATGCGCGGGAGATCTGGCGCAAGTAGCCGAGGTTACTGACGATTCCACCGATGCGGGCCTGATCCAGGGCGCGTTGCAATTTTCCCAATGCCTGCGCACGGTCTTCGCCATGCACGATGAGCTTGGCGATCATCGGATCGTAGAAGCTGGAGACCTCAGTGCCCGCTTCGACATAGCTATCGACTCGCACCTCTTTGGGGAAATTGAACCGCCCCGGGTTTCGTGGAGGCCATTTGGTTTAAGTGCAGGCCGTTAATTCGGTCTGTTCGGCGAGTTGCCG
>NZ_JABBDR010000042.1 GCF_018854495.1 Acidithiobacillus ferruginosus | reverse complement strand
CTCCTCACAGGGCGATGACCACGTCATCGGGATTCAGGGCAGCAGATGGACTCACCCGCCGCTGTTCGGCCCGCTTCCACAGGGTCCGCAACTGCTCGCAGTGTTTGAGCAGCGCACCGACCGAGTGCCCTTCGCGGCGGTAGTATGGGTCTTCCAGGTCGAGGTAATAGCGGGCGACCGCCGGGGCTTCGTCGTCAAGACGACGGACCAGGTGGGCCAGTTGGCCGTTGATAGTGGAGTTGCGCACCGGGGCGATGCCGTAGCGTTCCTGGTAGGCCGCGCTGTAGGCCTCCCAAACAGGCAAGGTGGAGATCCGCGGCTTGGTGACCTTGGGCGTCGGTTCCGGTGCCGGAGTGGTGTTGCTCAGCGCCACGGGCGGCAGAAGCGGTGCCTGGCGTTGTGGCCCGGTAGGCGATGGTCCCTGAGTTCGTGAGCCAACGGGTGACGGTGACACCGAAGCGTCAGCTTCGGTGTAAGGCTTTTTATCTTTTATTTTACCGGATACCGGATGTAGGGGGCTCATCCCTTCCAAGGTCTCGGGTGTTGATCGGGGGCTCATCCAGGGGCTCATTTCGCTGGAGGTGCCGGATTTATTAGGTTTCTGTTGGGTGTCCGTCCGGGTGCTCATGGTCGGGTGTTCATCGGGTGCTGATCGGGGGCTCATCCGCGAGACAGACCTATCCTTATGCGCGCACGGCAATCGAAAAACGAGTTGCTTGTCATAGGGTAACTGCTCTATGACCCCACACTTTTTCAGGACCTCCAGCGCATGCCGTACCCCGTCCATCGTGATCGTGGCCTGCTCATCGCAATGCCTTCCGCGCTGCTCAGGAACCTCCAGCTCTTCCCGGATGGAGCGTCGGCTGATGCGGCGTTTCAGGCCGACAATTCTGGTGGTGTAGTCCATATAGGGGCGTATGGCCCGAAAATAGGCCAGTTGTGCAGACCATGGCTGCCCATAGAGCATATCCAGTTCGTCGTCAGTAATGAGATAGGACGTCATCGTCAATCCTCCAGAATCAACACACCGTTGCATGCGGGCACCGGGGCGAGGGGTAGGCGCAGATGCACCTCACCATTGGGCATCCGGATCCGCTCGATCAGGCCGCACCGCTCCAGATCGTCCAGAGCCTCGTCCACCATCTCCCGGGTGATGGCCTGCCGTAGGAAAGGCTGCGCCCCTCGTCGTTTCGCTTGTTCCCGCCGCTTGCGTTCAGCTTTCGTCATCACGCGTCCTCCTGATCCAGCCCAGTGAAGCGGGTTTCCAATGCCCGCCGCCTTGCTCAAAGAAAAGTTCCAACCGGGACCGCGCTAGTAGCCAGTCGGCCATGTTCATGTCGCCGATCCGCGCCAAAACGGCATCGTCGTCTGGAACAAGACCGTGCTTCTGGGCGTAGAGCAGCAGCAGGAACAGGGCGGCGTGTTCTCCCGGCCGGAAATCGGACGTCTCCGCCATGTACTCCGGGACGGAAATCGCCAGTCCCCGGGGCTTGCTTCCACAGTCCAAAACTTCACGCCCTCCTCCCGTCGATCACGCAACGCCCGGCCTCAATGCGCAGGTGGCGGCCGCCGCGGCTGACCAGTACCCTGCCAGGGCTGCCGGGATGCACGGCGCAGGCCTGCGTCACGGCGCCACGGACGGACTGAATGGCATGCGCGCCCACCACCAGTTTCCCGTCCGGCCCCCGGACCGACACATGATCGGCATGGACGGCAATGGTGCGCAGGGCCACCGGCAGCAGCCATCCTCCCGGTCCGTAGACCCCATCGACGTTATAGGCGGAAGCCGCCCGGGAAAACAGAGCCGGTGACACGCCCGGCAGATCGCCTTCGCGCCAGAGCCAGGCCATCAGCGGCAGCGACAGCCCTACGGCCACCGCGATGGCCAGGCGCTGGTGGCGGCGCGCGGCCCTGATCCACACGGCTGGTTCCAGTACGCTCATGACCTGAACTCCTTGCCGACGGGATTGGCGAGGAGGTAGCCGTTGGCCGCGAGGGTCCTCATTCCTTCCCGTCCTTCCGGGTTCGAGCCAGACGAATCAGGCGGCCGCGCACCGTCAATATGTGCGGTTCGGCGCCTGTAGACCGGCGAAGCTCCGCCGCGATCTCTGCGGCATCCGCTTCTGTGACCCAGCCATGGGTCCAGTCGGGAATCTGGAAGGCCCGACCTTGCGGGGTGCCGTCGCGGTAGCCACAGATCCAGGTCATGGCCCATCATCCTTTGCCGCGTCGTTTCCAAGGGCTTGGGCATGACCTGAAGAAGTGACACTCTCATTATGGCCGCAACAAGTTGTGTCACCCTGGGACGCCAGATCCGCAACAACGAGAAGCTGTGCACAGACTTTGGTGTAAAGTGCGTCGATGGCACGTACAGATCGTTCACGCGGTTCGGCATGTTTACCCGTCGCGATGCGTGAAATCGTGGCCTGTGTTATGTCTGTCTCGCGTGCCACCTCAACAGTCGTGAGGCCGGAAGCCAGCAACATTTTCAATTTTTCGGAGGTAGATAGCATGTCCATGCCGCCACTATACGGCGGCGTATCTTTCTATGCAATACGTTGGCGTTACTATCGCTAACGTATGTATTTCCGCATACTTTCAGCATGAAGCAAACGGATTACAGCAAATGGCTCAGCCAGTTGATGGCAGAGACCGACAACACACAGTACTCGCTGGCAGTTAAGTCTGGCGTGCCGCAGCCGACTATTCAACGAATCCTCAGCGGGGAAACCAAGAACCCCAAAGCCGATACCGTGCGCAAACTGCTACGCGCACTCGGCCGAGATCCGGACGCTTTGCTTGCCGGAGGCAGTCTTATGCCGACATCGGATAAGACTGCCTGGATGGCAACATTGGAGCGCGGCTCAGACGGCCTGCCATTCGAGGGAGCGGGGCTTACCCCTCAACAGCGAGCGATGTTGGGGATTTTCGAGCGGCTGACTTCCAGCCAAAAGGAAGAATTAATGCGAGAGCTTGAAACGGTTAAACGGAAAAATGAAGAAATAATTGAGGAACTTACCCAACGGGATGCCGACAAAGGGAAGAGGTCCTGATGACTCGCCTTAGCTTGGCGAGATGCAGCGAAGGTCAGTACATGTCCGTCCGTCCCTCCATCTTGGCGATGCTGGGCTGTTGTGCATGCAGCATGTCGGCAAGCGCCTTTCGCGACAGACCCCGAACCCTGCGCAGTGCATTGAGCGGCATTTCAGCCAACAACTGGTGGTAGAGCGTGCTTGAACACACTTCAGACTCCGGCGACATCTTGGCTTCGAGTTCTGCAAACCCGTTTAGCCATCTGTAAGCCCCTCCTTTCTCAAGGCTACCAAGTACTCGTCATATAACTGATCCGCAATCGGCATATTTTTCGTCATACCAACGATCGTTTCCGGCCTTGTCCCGCCCAACAACAGCAAGACCATGTAGCGGTGCGGCTCGAAGGCAAACAGTATGCGATAAGGGTGGCCCGCATGTTGCACCTGCAAATCACGCAGATTCCCGCGCCTGGACCCATGGACGCCGCTGCTGACAAGGAATCCAAGATGTGGTCCGAGATCGCCTAGGAGCGTGACGCTGACCCCCGAACAGACTCCCGCTCCGCAGTCGTCAATAACTCCCACCAATCGCACAAATCCATCGGGGTACTCTACGCCCATCGCATGGTTCAATCACTCCATCGACTGCATATGACATCAAGGGACTGGCGCAAATAAGAAAACCTATGCCCGCCGCCCATATGTCAGCCCCCACAATGCACGCCCTGCTCCGCGATAAGCACAGTATACGCTGACGTGTTGACACGATAATACGTTTGCGTATACTCCAAAAGAGACAAGCGTAATCGATGTTCGACCCATATAGGGAGAAACGCATGAAACGCATCCTGATCAGAATCGACGGCCAGATCACCCCAGACCTGGCCGAAGTACTGCCATGGGGACAAGGCATAGGTCGCCAGTGTTCAAATGGAGGAGCCATGAGCATTTTCCTCACTAGACACCACTACATCGCCCTCCATATGGCCTATCAGTGCCACACCCTGCGACAGACCAACCTAGGCTACAGCATGGGTGAATTGATCCACCCAACCGATCCCACCCCGCCCGCCTTGGGGCAGGATCCCGATCCTGAGGGTCCCCATGTCCTCCACTAAGCGCCTGCGTCCGCTAACCATCCGCCAGACCCAACTCTTAAAACTGGCCCAGGCCGGTTGCAAAACCAGCGTCATCGCCCGCGAACTCGGCATCCAGGAGGGCACCGTCTACTACACCAAGCTGCGCGATATCAACCGGGGCGCGCAGCGCGGTATTTATGAAATACCGCCCGAATTGGATATGCCCCTATTCCAGGAGGATGGCCACCATGGCTCGTATTGATCTCAACAAGGACATCAAGGTAGCGGACATGCAGGCGGTGCTTTCCGCGATCCGGTCAGAAGCCGCCGCTCACGAGCTGTGTCTGGAACTCGCCCGGGATGAAAACAACGTGTGGATCATTCGGCCAGCACCGCTAGAGGCCAAACCGGCAAAGAAAGGAGCCCTGCAATGACAACAACCACTCAGGAAAGCCGCGCCGGGACGATACCGGGAACGGAAGCGCACACGGTCCAGGACCACCCCATCGCCATGGTGCCCAACAAAGGCGTAGCCACCATCCAGGTGGCGCCGTGGGACCACTTCGCTCCCATCCCGGAGTGCCGGGATCTCATGCCGCTGCGCCTTGCGGATCGGCCTGAATACCTGCGCCTCTTTGAATCCATCAAGACCTATGGCATCACGGACCCCATCAAGGTCACCCCGTTGGAGGACGGGCGTCTCGGTGTGCTGGACGGATATCTGCGGGTCGTCGCCGCCGAACAGATCGGGTTGGAGGTACCCTATGTCATCATCCCCGTGGAAAGCCTCTATGACGCCACGCTGAAAACCGCCGAATTCAACTTCTCCCATCGGCAACTCACTGATTACGAAAAAGTCTGGGTGATCGGGAACCATTATTTGCAGGCTAACCGGATGCATGGCGGGGATCGAAAAAGTGGGAAACAGGATCAAGTGGTAAATTTACCACTTGATCCTGGCAGCCAGCCTGGCACCGGAAAAACCTGCGAACGGCTGGCAGCCATTTATGGCGTCAGCGAAAAGACCGTCCGCAACTACTCCGACGCCGTCAACCTGATGAACTCCATCGTCACCGCCCTCACCCGGCATCTGCACATGCCGGAGGAAACGATCCGGCTGCACTTCTTCAATGCCAACGCCGACCCGGAGGCCAATGTCGAGCTCGCTACGGTCTTCGCCATCCTGCGCTACCTCAAGGCCCAGGGGAAATTCCAGGAAATGGATCGCTGGGTGAGTCTGGCCGTCCAGCGCTGGGCCAAGGCCGTCGCGCTTTCGCCGGACAGCCTGCCATCGGTCTCCCCCGCCAACTGGGTGGCGGCCACCTGGCATGTCTTGCCGGACGTGATCCCGATGGACGAAACGCAGACGGTGCATGACGTGGAGATCATCACCGGAAACCGCCGTGATGGCCGGGGCTCTACATCTTCCATGAGCAACGGAAGGCATCCTGGTTCCGGCATGACCGGAGGGCCGTCCGGCTACGCGAGCGTCGCAATGGCCGAAGCCACCGTGATCGATACGGCCGCGCTGGATTACGAAGACACATACTGGACCAAGGTCGGCGAGAGGAGCCGGTACTTTTTGGAAAACCTGGCGGAATTCCAGAAGGCTTTGGGGGAAGTCGTCGATCAGCATCTACCCGCCTTGATGCGCATGACCCGGGAGCTCTACGAGGAATTACAGGATGCCCCGGATCATGCGGAATCCGTGAAGATCGATCTCCGCAGGCCGGCCTGGACATCCATTTCACGCTTCTACAAGGAACTGAATCGGATCAAGAGCGTGGCCATGACTGGCAGCGATCGCCACCGTGACAGCGCTGTGCAATGGCTCACCCTGTTCCATCAACTGGGGGAACGTTGCCAGGAAAAAATGCCCCGCACAACGAGGGACCTGTTTTGACGTGATGGCACGCTTTTCCCTTAGAACTACAGGAAAGCTGCAAGGAGATTCCCATGCATCTGGACAAAAAAATCAAAAGCATCATTGAAGACGTACTGAACCGCAAGGCAAAGATCGCCCTGCAGAAGGAGGATATTCGCGAGGACATCAAGGTCGTTGCCGAGCGGATGGGCGTCACGCCAGCGGCGGTGAACCGGATCATGACCCTCGTGGATAGGGAGCGCCGCAAGGGCGATATCCTCCATAGCGAGCGGGAGGTCATTGATGCAGCGGAGATCCTGGCGGGCATCAATAACCACGATGAGGCCCCCTCCCATGCGTGAATCACCCGTCGGGATTTTGGAAGAGTGCGCGGACTGGCTGGAGAGCGAGGCCCAGGGATACCGCAATCGCGCTTTGCATGCCCTCAAGATGGGCCAGAAAGGATCGGCGGATGTGCTACTGGGACAGGCGGACCGCTTCCAAAAATACTCTTTGGTCGTCCGCCAGCAGCATCATGGCGCGTTGCAAATCACCAGGGAAGAACTTTGCCATGCAAGGTCAAACCACGTTCATCACGCCTGAAGAAATCGAAGAGCTAACCGGATACGTCAGGCGCCCGGCACAGACCCGGTGGCTGGAACGGCATAGCTTCAGCTTCACCCTAACGCGCTCCGGCCGTCCGATTGTGCTTCGTGCCGAAATGGAGCGCCACCTTCTGGGCAACAGACAAGCCACCAAACCAATGGAGGACTGTCCACATTGGGACAGAATCGCCTAACATATGGGCATGGGACGCAAGCGCACAAAGGATAAGGGGCTGCCACCGCGGATGTACAAACGCGGTGAAGTCTACTATCACGCCTGCTGGATAGACCGCAAGCTGAAGTGGACACGACTATCCGCGAACAAGGCCGAGGCGCTGACCTTGTGGGCTGCCATAGAGGGCCAATCCACGGTCCCTGGCGAAAAGACCGGAACCATAGGCGCCGCGATTGCCCGATATGAGGGGGAAATCCTCCCTGCACTCCGCCCACGGACCCAGGAGGACTATCACCGCATCCTCAAGACACTCAGAGATGTGTTCGGGCACATGCGCATTGAATCCCTGCGTCGCCCTGACGTCGCCGGCTATCTCGATAGGCGTAGCGCCAAGGTGGCGGCAAATAGGGAAATCGCCGTATTATCCAGCGTCTTCGCATATAGCATCCGCTGGGGATGGGCTGAGGAGAACCCCTGCGTGGGTGTGCGCCGCAACAAGGAAAAGCCCCGCAAGAGGTATATTACCGATGCCGAGATGGAAAAGTTACGTCAATGCGCTGATGAACAATGGAAGTGCATCATCGATTTGGCTTATCTGACGTCCATGCGCCGTGGTGACATCATGAAATTACGACTAGACCAGTGCACAGAGGAGGGGCTTTTGGTCGCGCAGGAAAAAACGGGCGCTCGCGTCCTTTATACCTGGACACCGGCCTTGCGGGCAGTGGTTTCAAAGGCGCGAGGGTTGCGGCGCAGGATAGGATCCCTCTCGTTGTTTGCATCCCAGGATGGGACACCTTATACCGTCAGCGGATGGAACAGCGCATGGCGCCGGTTGTTGGCCAAGTCGGAGGTGGATGACTGCCATTTTCATGATATACGCGCAAAGTCGCTGACGGATGCCTCTAAGATAGGAGGCCGCGACTACGCTCAAGCCCTGGCCGGCCACGCTGATGGAAGCATGACTGAGGTCTATATCCGCGACAGAGAATTTACTCATGTACGGCCGCTTCACTGAAAATATTAGCAAGCTTGCTAATATCACGATCAATGCCAAGCAGCGTGGTTTCATAACCATTTGATTTAATTGGTCGGGGCGAGAGGATTTGAACCTCCGACCACCTGAACCCCATTCAGGTGCGCTACCAGGCTGCGCTACGCCCCGCAAGAGGTCGTAATGTACTGCGGAAACGCTGCTTGGGTCAATGCCTGCGACCGCATAAATCCAACAATTCCGATAACTCCTGGCGCAGGTATTGCCAACGTTTGCGGACCTCGATAACACTGACGGACGAGCCCGCGACGTCCAGACTCAGTTGCCGCTGATTTTTATCCGGGGACTCGCGGTGCGGAAAGCGCGCCAGCCCCTGCAAACGCTCCCGCGCACCGTGGATGGTGTACCCTTCTCCATAGAGAAGGGTGCGAATCTGTCTCGCCAACAACAGATCGTGGCGCTGGTAATAACGCCGGTTACCCTTTCTTTTGAGTGGACTAAGCTGCGGAAACTCCTGCTCCCAGTAACGCAGCACATGTGCCTTCACCCCGCAGAGCAGGGCGGCCTCGCTGATGGAGAAATACCGTTTTTCCGGTATATCCGGGAGCGGAGCGAGGTCTTTGCTCGCCTTTTCCCTATGCGTTGTCTGGTTCGCTACCATTCACGTAGGCTTTGAGCTTCTGGCTCGGATGGAACGTCACCACGCGCCGCGCCGTGATGGTAATCTCCACACCGGTCTTCGGGTTACGTCCGGGGCGGGGGTTTTTATCGCGTAACGTAAAATTGCCAAAGCCGGACAGCTTCACCTCTTCGCCTTTGGCCAGATTTTCACGGATGCCGTCGAATAGGGCCTCGACGATACCTTTGGCTTCCCGCTTGTTCAGACCCATACTCTCAAACAGCATGTCTACAATTTCAGCTTTGGTAACGGCCACATTATTCTCCTATGCCCTGAGTTCGATGGAACCGAGTTGCCGCACGGCAACCAGCAACCGGTCCATTTCTGCCTGTACCTCTGTATCCGTCAGCGTCCGCCCCACGTCCTGAAGGAGCAGCGCAAAAGCCAGACTGTACGTTCCCGCCACCAGGGAAGAACCCTGATAGCGATCAAAAATGGTGATGTTCCGCACAATACCCGATGCAGCGGCCCGCATGGTATCGAGTACCGTTCCTGCCAGTATGTCATTCGGAATAACCAACGCTATATCCCGCCGCAACGCCGGAAAGGGCGACAGGGATGCAAACCTAGAAATGCTCGTCAGATTACCCAGCCACTCCACATCCAAGTAGAAGAAAAACGGTGACTTGTCAAGGTCATACTCTGCGGCCTGGGTTGGATGAAGCGCACCGAGCACGCCCACCCGCCGATCTTCCACACAAATTTCTGCAGCCTGTCCCGGATGCAGGGCCGGGTAGGCGTCCAGCGGCCGGAAGGTAAAGTCCGTACCCGGCCAAAGTGCGAGCAAAGCACTCACGTCGCCTTTCAAGTCATAGAAATCAACCGCGCGCAGGGGTTCCGCCCAGCTTTCCCGATCCGCTGGCCCGACTATACAGCCACCCAGGACGAGGCGCTGCCCGTGGGCGGAAAATACGCGCCCCAGTTCAAAAATGCGTACTCGTTCCTGCTGCCGTTTCATGTTGAATTGAAGCGCCTGCAGCAAACCCGGCCAAAGGCTGGCGCGCATGACCGCCAAATCTGCGGACAGGGGGTTGAGCAGCGCTGGTGCATCGGCATCCGGTGTGAACAGATTTTGCGCCTGCCGGGAGATAAAACTGTAGGTGATCACCTCATGATAATCACGCGCCTGCAAAACACTGCGTAAAGTGGCTGCCTGCGGTCCCCGCGTCATGGGCAGGGGTTGCAGGGTGCCCTCAGGGCGGTGGGCGGGCAATCGCTCATAACCATAGATCCGTCCCACCTCTTCGATCAGATCCGCCTCGATGCGCAGATCAAAGCGGTGACTCGGGGGAATCGCCTGCCAGCCATCGGGGACCCTGTTGACATGCAACCCCAGACGGGTGAGAGCCGCTTCGACCACATCATCCTCGTAATCCATTCCCAGGATGCGTGCCAGTCGGGCACGGCGCAAGGGGATCGGCCGATGCTCCGGCAACTGGCCCAGAATGGTGCAGGATCGTTCTGTTCGCAAATGTGCCATACCTAGCGTGGCGAAACGCTGCAGGGTACTGGCGGCCACCACCGGCCCCAAGGTGAAATCGACGCCGCGTTCAAAGCGCATGGCAGCATCCGTCTGCAAGCCCAGGCGGCGTGCGCGCCCCTGGATAGCCCCGGGCTGGAAGAAAGCAGACTCCAGGACAATGGAACGCGTCTGTGCGGTCACCGCAGTACGCCGCCCACCAATAATACCCGCCAGAGCCACCGGACCTGCGTCGTCCGCAATCACCAACATATCGGATTCCAGCGGCAAGTCGCGGCCATCCAGAGCGTCGAGAATCTCCCCGGTCTGCGCCCAGCGCACGGTGAGATCCCCTTGCAGAGTTTCTGCGTCAAAGGCATGTAGAGGCTGTCCCGTTTCCAGCATTTGCAGATTCAGCAGATCCACTACAGGATGGATACAACGCTGCCCTGCACGACGCAGACGCTCACGCAAATAGTCCGGCAACCGTTCCGGAACCCCCTCTATCCACAGGGTAGTGTAGGAACGACAGGCGTTTTGCGCATCTGCGGCGATATGCGGAGCAAAGCCTCCATTACCGGGGACCACATCGCCCGGGTGCACGATCGCCCATGCCGGTTCCGGGATAGCCGCCGTGGGGAGGGACAACGCTTCAGCCCCGAGGGCAAACAAATCCCTGGCGACTCCGGTTACGGACAGCGCATCGCCACGATTCGGTGTAATCCCCAGGGTCAGTATCTGGTCATCCAGACCGAGGTAAGCGCGCAGGTCGGCTCCCACCGGCGCATCCGCGTCCAGAACCAGCAAACCGCTGCTGCCGTCATCGAGCCCCAGCTCCGCAGCCGCACAAAGCATTCCTTCCGAGGATATCCCGCGCAGCACAGATGTGGCGATGTGGTGTTCTCCCGGGAGCAGCGCACCGGGGAGGGCCAGAGGCACCCGCTGACCTGCTGCCAGGTTGTCCGCCCCACAGACAATCGTGCGTAGCTGCCCGTCGCCCGCATCTACCTCTGCCACCCGCAGCTTATCGGCCTCCGGATGGGGTGCGACGGACCGGACGGCAGCGACGACCACTCCGCGAAAAGACGGCGCGGCGTCCTCGATCGCCTCCACCTCAATACCGCCCATGGTCAGACGCCGGGCGGTCTCCTCCGTATCCCAGGAAATCTCGAGCAATTCACGAAGCCACTGAACACTGACACGCATGGCGGGTCCTCAGGAAAACTGTTTGAGGAAGCGCAGATCGTTCTCGAAGAAGAGACGCAGATCATTCACTCCGTAACGCAGCATGGTGAGACGCTCAACACCCATCCCAAAGGCAAAGCCGCTGAAACGTTCGCCGTCGACACCGGCACCCGCCAATACCGCCGGATGCACCATACCGCAGCCCAGCACTTCCAACCAGCCGGTCTGCTTGCAGACCCGGCAGCCGGAACCGCCGCAGATGACGCAGCCGATATCAATTTCAGCGGAAGGCTCCGTGAAGGGGAAGTAGGAGGGACGGAAGCGTACCGGGAGATCAGGCTTTGCGAAAAACCCGTGAAGAAAATCGGACAGCAAACCGCGCAAATCGGCGAAACTGGCCCGTTCGTCGAGCAGCAAGCCCTCCACCTGGTGGAACATCGGCGTATGGGTGATATCTGAGTCGCGCCGGTATACCCTGCCGGTGGCGATCATGCGCAGGGGCGGCTGATGGGATTCCAGAAACCGGATCTGAACTGTCGACGTCTGGGTGCGCAAAAGACGTGTTGCGTCCAGATAAAAGGTGTCATGCATCGCCCGTGCGGGGTGGTCTTCCGGAATATTGAGTGCGGCGAAGTTGTGATAATCGTCCTCGATTTCAGGGCCATCGCTGGTTTCAAAACCCAATCCGAAAAAATAGTGCTCTATCCACTCCAGAGTCTGACGAATGGGATGCGCACTACCCCACGCTTCCCGCCGTCCCGGCAGCGTCACATCCAGCCGTTCCTGCTGAAGACGTGCATGAATAGCCGCCGCTTCAAGCTCTGCCTTGCGCTCCTGCAAAAGCGACTGCACCTCGGACTTGCGCTCGTTGAGCAACTGCCCGGCTTCCCGCCGCGCTTCGGGCGCCAACTGCCCGAGTTGCTGCATTGCCTCCGTAAGAACGCCCTTCCTACCGAGCCACCGCAGGCGGATCTGTTCCAGGGTGTTCAGGTCGGAGGCCGCCGCGACTTCCCGGGCAGCCTCCGCGATGGAGGCCATGGATTGAAAAGACATCGCCACAGCCTCCGCCACCGTCAGGCTGCCAACTGGCCCTTGACCACCTCAACGAGACGGGAGAAGGCCGCCTTGTCACGTACGGCTATGTCGGCCAGCACCTTGCGGTCAAGCTGGATACCCGCGCGCAACAAGCCATTCATGAAACGGCTGTAGGTCACGCCCTCGGAACGTGCCGCGGCATTGATACGCACAATCCACAAACTGCGAAAATCGCGTTTCTTGGTCCGGCGATCACGATACTCATAGGTCAGAGCCTTCATCACCGCCTGATGGGCGATGCGATAATTACTCTTGCGCTGGCCACGAAAGCCCTTGGCACGGGCCAGAACTTTCTTGTGCCGTGCATGGGCGGTTACGCCACGTTTTACTCTAGACATGGTACTGTTCCTTTATCATCAACCGTAGGGAAGCATGCGCCGCAATGCGGCCTGGTCGCTACCCGATGTAACCAGCGTATGGCGCAGGTGGCGCTTCCGCTTGGTCGTTTTCTTGGTCAGGATGTGGTTCAAAAACGCCTGACGATGCTTGAATTTACCGGAACCGGTGCGCTTGAAACGCTTGGCCGCCCCACGATTGCTCTTCATTTTTGGCACGATTGTCTCCTATTTTTTCCGCGGCGCGACAATCATCACCATTTGTCGCCCTTCCATGCGTGGCCGTTGTTCAACCACACCCACTTCCGTTAGATCCCTTTCTACCCGATTGAGCAACTCCATCCCCAATTCGGGATGCGACATTTCACGACCGCGAAAGCGCAACGTAATTTTCGCACGATCTCCATCTTCAATAAAACGCAAAATATTGCGCAACTTGATCTGGTAGTCGGCATCATCCGTACGAGGGCGGAATTTAATTTCCTTCACCTGCGTCTGTTTCTGCCGGCGTTTTGCATCATGCTGGCGCTTACTTTCCTGAAAACGAAACTTTCCGTAATCCATGATCCGGCATACGGGAGGATCGGCTTGCGGAGCGATCTCGACGAGATCCAGTTCAGCCTCTTCTGCAGCCGCGATGGCTTCCATAAAGGATAACACACCTAACTGTTCTCCCTCGACACCTATCAACCGGACCCGCGCTGCGGTAATTTCCCGATTGATATTCACTTCTTTCTCTGTCGCGATCGCCTTGTCCTCCTCGCTAGCCTTGCCACTCCAGGGTATTCACCCGCGTCTGGTCCATTTTCTGCAGGGTGGCGCCCACGGCGTCTATGGTAAGAATGCCGAGATCCTGGCCATTTCGATCCCGCACCGCCACCGTACCCGCTTCTTTTTCCCGTTCCCCGACCACCAGCAGGTAGGGCACCCTACGCAAAGTATGGGCGCGTATCTTATAACCTATCTTCTCGTTTCTCAAGTCCGTTTCTGCCCGGATGCCGCGTTTCACCAATACCTCACTTACCGACTCGGCGTATTCCGAGTAATGCTCGCTGATGGGCAGCACCACGGCCTGTACCGGAGCGAGCCAGACCGGAAACTTGCCCTCATAGTGCTCGATGAGTACACCGAAGAAACGTTCGATGGAGCCGAAGATGGCGCGATGCACCATGATGGGCACCTTGCGCGCACCGTCTTCCGCCACATATTCCATGGCGAAGCGCTCCGGCAGATTAAAGTCGAGCTGTACGGTACTGCATTGCCACTTACGGCCGATGGCGTCCTGAATCTTCAGATCGATTTTAGGTCCGTAGAACGCGCCGCCACCTGCATCCACCTGATATTCCAGGCCGGCGCGCTCCAGGGCATTGCGCAGGGCCTGGGTGGCAGCATCCCAGATCTCGTCACTACCCACCGAGTGCCCGGGACGGGTGGACAGATTGATTTCATACTGGTCGAAGCCGAAAGTGCCGAGAATTTTTCGCACCAGTACCAGCACCGCACCGATTTCTGCCTCTATCTGGTCGGGTCGACAAAAGACGTGGGCATCATCCTGGGTAAAGCCCCGCACTCGCATCAGTCCGTGCAGGGCACCCGACATTTCGTGGCGGTAAACCGTACCCAGTTCCGCCCAGCGAATCGGCAGATCCCGGTAGGAATGCAGCTTGTCCTTATAAATGAGAATATGGAATGGACAGTTCATGGGTTTGAGCTGGTATGCCTGCCCCTCGTCCTGCATCGGGTCGAACATGGACTCACTGTAGAAATCCTTGTGCCCCGAGGTATACCACAGTTGCTCATGGGCAATATGCGGCGTATAGAGCAGATCGTAGCCTGCCTCCACATGAGCCCCCCTCCAGAAATCCTCGATGACGCGTCGCACGCGCGAGCCCATGGGATGCCAGAACACCAGGCCGCCGCCGGCATCTTCCTGAATGGAGAAGAGCTCCAGTTCAGTGCCGATACGACGGTGATCTCGCTTTTCGGCCTCCTCCAGTTGCTGGAGATAGGCGTCAAGGTCCTTCTGCTGCGCCCAGGCCGTGCCATAAATACGCTGCAACATGGGATTGCGGGAATCCCCGCGCCAATAGGCGCCCGCCACTCGCTGCAACTTGAATGCCCCGAGAACACCAGTCGATGGCACATGCGGACCGCGGCACAGGTCCACGAAATCCCCCTGCCGATACAGGCTCAGTGGTTCACCTTGGGGAATGGCGCGGATAATTTCGACCTTGTAGTCTTCGCCCATCTTTTCAAACAGAGCCATGGCATCTTCGCGGGAGAGCATCTCGCGTTGCACCGGAAGATTTTCTTTGACCAGTGCGCGCATCCGCCCTTCGATCGCTTCCAGATCTTCTGGCGTGAAACCACGCGGGAAAGCAAAGTCATAGTAGAAACCGTTATCGATGACCGGCCCGATGGTGACCTGAGCTTCCGGGTAGAGGGACTGCACCGCCTGCGCCAGCAAATGCGCGGTGGAATGGCGGATCACCTCCAGACCATCTGCGCTGTCGCGGGTGACAATTGCCACTTCCGCATCCTGATCCAGCACCGCCGAAAGATCTTTGAGGATGCCGTTGACCCGCATGGCTACCGCCGCCCTGGCGAGCCCGCTGCCGATCGTACGCGCCAGCGTCAGCCCGGTCACGGGCTCCGCAAACTGACGATGACTACCGTCCGGCAACTGGATATCTGGCATAGCCCCTCCAAAGAAAAAGCACCAGCGAGCATTGCCCCTCTGGTGCGGGATTTGGTAGGCGCGGGCGGTTTCGAACCGCCGACCTCTACCGTGTCAAGGTAGCGCTCTCCCCCTGAGCTACGCGCCTGCAGCCCGAAATGTACCGGCTGGCGGGCTATACGTCAAGAACTGCGCGAGGGAACTGCACTAGTAGGCCGGCTGCAGATCAAAGCGCGGGATCGGAGGAAACAGACCCGATCACGACCATTGCGGTGCAAGGCCAGCGCCTCGCCCGCATAGGCGTCGGTCAGATTACCCCCCGCATGGCGTAGAAACAAAAGGCCATCAACGGCCCTGGCAGGATGCCCAGCACCAGCAGCGCCAGGCTGTTGATGCTCAATGCCATACTGGCCAGGTCATCGCGTACGATCAAACCCGCATCCGGCGCCGGCTTATCAAAATACATCACCTTGACGACACGCAGATAATAAAATGCCCCGATCACCGCCAGCAGGACGCCGACCACGGCCAACCACACATATCCCGCCGCCACCACCGCCTGAAACACCGCGAGTTTGGCATAAAAGCCCACCGTCGGCGGTACACCCGCCATGGAAAACATGACGATCATCATCAAAAAAGCATACCAGGGCTTGCGCTGCGCCAAGCCCTTGAAGTCGTCGATACGCTCCGCCTCAAAACCTGCCCGGCTCACGAGCAGAATCATGCCAAAACCCGCCAGAGACATCAGGGTATAGACTACGGTATAAAAAAATGCACTGGCCAGCCCCGCCTCCGTACCCGCCACGACCCCCAATAACATAAATCCGACATGACCGATGGTGGAATACGCCAGCATCCGCTTGATGTTCTGCTGGGCAATGGCGATCACGTTACCCACCACCAGCGATACCACGGTCAGCGCGACAAAAATCTGCTGCCAAGATTCCTGCATGCCGTAGCCACCATCCACCAGCAGGCGGATGATCAGGGCAAAGGCGCCGATTTTGGGCGCCGAGGCAAGAAACGCGGTCACCGCCGTAGGCGCGCCCTGATATACGTCGGGTAACCACATATGAAAGGGCGCCGCGCCCAACTTGAAGGCAATACCCGCGGCAATAAATACGATGGCAAAGACCAGTACCAGATTGCCTGCGGTCATATTCACCAGATCGGCGGCAATATCCCGCACATCCAGGGTGCCCGTCAGCCCGTAAAGAAGCGACATCCCGTAGAGCAGCAAACCCGAGGCCAGCGCTCCGAGAACGAAATACTTCAACCCCGCTTCCGTCGCCATCACACTGTCGCGGTAAAAGGCAACCAGGGCATACTGGCTCAGCGCCAGCAGCTCCAGCCCGAGGTAGACACTCAGCAGACTGCCACCGGAAACCATTACCATGATTCCCAGCAGGGCGAAAAGCAACAGCACAAACACCTCGCCGCGGTAAATACCCCGGTCCACCAGATAGCGCCGGGAGTAGAGCACCACCATTAGCACGGCCAGATAGCTGAACAGCTCTGCAACGTTGGTGAAGCGGTCCAGCACGAAGAGGCCCGCAAAGGCGGTACCGCTCTGCCCCATCTCAAAAACGGTCAGCACGGCCGCACCGCAGAGGGTCAGCACCGTCAGCACCGCGGCAAGGTCACGCAGGCCGTCGCCCCAGAACAAGTCTGCCAGCAAAACGGCGCAGGCCATCGTCAGCACCCAAATTTCCGGGATGGCGTAAGTCCAGTGCATAAGGAATGAATTCATAGGCAAGGTCCTTTACGCCGGAATCTTGGAGAGAGACACCTGGGTCACCAGGTGCTGCACCGAGCTGTGCACGATATCAAGGAAGGGCGCTGGCCAGAGGCCGAGCAACAGGGTAAAGGCCGCCAGGGTACCGAGCACCAACACCTCCCGGCCATCGAGGTCTTTCAGTCTGGCCACTTCGGGCTGGACAACACTGCCGAAAATCACCCGCTTGAAAAGCCAGAGGGTATAACCAGCGCCGGTAATCAGGCTGGTAGCCGCCAGAATCGCCAACCAGGGATTTACCTGATAGGTCCCGAGCACCACCATGAATTCGCCGACAAAACCCGACGTCCCCGGTAGGCCAACATTACCCATGGCAAAGAGCATCATCAGCGCGGCAAAAACCGGCATGACATTGGCCACTCCCCCGTAATCTTTGATATTGCGGGTATGCATCCGGTCATAGAGTACGCCGACACAGAGGAACATGGCTGCACTGACAAAGCCGTGAGATAACATTTGAATGATACCGCCCTCGATCGCCACGCTATTGAACACAAAAAATCCCAGCGTCACGAAACCCATATGAGCGATGGAGGAATAGGCGATCAGCTTTTTCATATCCTCCTGCACGATCGCCACCAGCGCGACATAGATGATGGCGATGAGGGACAGGACAATCATCAGCCAGGCCAACCTGTGACTCGCGTCGGGCACAATCGGCAGGCTCAGGCGCAGGAAGCCGTAGGCGCCCATCTTGAGCATTACCGCTGCCAGGATGACGGAGCCCCCGGTGGGCGCCTCGACATGGGCGTCCGGCAACCACGTATGCACCGGCCACATGGGAATTTTTACCGCGAAGGCAAAGAAAAAGGCCAAGAAGATCAGCGTCTGCGCGCTCATGCCCAAAGGGGTTTTCTGAAACTCCAACAAACTGAAACTATCCCCACTATGGAAGTACAGATAGAGCAACGCCACCAGCATCAGCACCGATCCGAGGAAGGTATAGAGAAAGAACTTGATGGTCGCGTAGACCCTCCGCGGACCACCCCAGACCCCGATAATCAGGAACATGGGGATGAGCATGGCTTCCCAGAACACATAGAACAGAATGGCGTCCAGCGCACAGAAGACACCAATCATCAGCCCCTCCATGATCAGGAAAGCCGCCATGAATTGTGCCACCCGCTCCTGCACGTTTTTCCAGGAACTGATGACCACCAACACCGTCAGGAAACTGGTGAGCAGGATAAACCACAGGGAAATTCCGTCGATCCCGAGGTGATAAAAGATATTCAGGGAGGGAATCCAGGCGACCCGTTCGCTGTACTGCATCGCCGCCGTATGGGTATCGAATCCGGTAAAGAGGGGAATGGTCACGGCGAAAGCAGCCAGCGAGGCCACCAGTGCCAGCCAGCGCGCGGCCTCCGCCCGCCGGTCACCCACCGCAAGGACCAGCAGACCACCGATGATCGGCACCCAGATGGCGTAACTGAGGAGAGAGGAGTGCGTCATGCCTTATCCTCTCCAAACCACAAAATAGCTCATGAGCAGAATCAACCCGATAATCATTGCGAAAGCATAGTGGTAAATATAACCCGTCTGGACACGTCGCCAGGATAATGCCGCCTTACCGATTTCACGGGCCGTACCGTTGACCATGATGCCATCGATAAGGCGTTCGTCGCCCACGTGCCAGAACAAAGCGCCAAGCTGCAAGACGCCGCGTACCAGAACCGTCTGGTTGAAGGCATCAAACCCGTATTTGCGCTGCAGCGCCCAGATAACGGGACTGAGAAACCGGGTCAGCGTTGCAGGCAGGCCCGGCCGCAACCAGTAGAACCAGGCAGCGACGGCCATACCCAAGAGCGCCAGCCAGAACGGTACGGTCTCCAGACTGTGCAGCACGAACGCGCCCGCACCCTGCCAGTGGGCACGGATCTCCCCAATGGTATTCCACTGCGGGGCAACGACCAGGGAAGAATCCAGGAAGTGCCCCAGGCCGACGGGCCCAATATATGCCCAGCCCGCGTAAACCGCGGGAATCGCCAGCGCAATCAGGGGCACGGTAATCACCCAGGGTGACTCGTGCAGATGTGCGCGGGTGTGGGCGTCCATGCGCGGGGCGCCATGGAAGACCAGGAAAAACATCCGGAAGGTATAAAGCGCCGTGACGAAGGCGCCAGCCACCAGCATCCATTCCGCCCAACCCGCTCCGGGCAGGGTAGAGAGCCCTACTGCCTCGATAATGAGGTCCTTGCTGAAGAATCCGGCAAAGGGCGGAATGCCGGACAACGACAGGCTGCCGATCAGAAAGGTGACATAGGTGATGGGCATGACCTTGCGCAGCCCGCCCATTTTGCGGATATCCTGCTCGTTGGACATCGCATGGATCACTGAACCTGCGGCCAGAAATAGCAAGGCCTTGAAGAAGGCGTGCGTCATCAGGTGAAAAATTGCCGCAGAAAAGGCGGAAGCACCCAGCGCCGCAGTCATGTAACCCAACTGGGAAATGGTCGAGTAAGCGATGATACGCTTGATGTCGTTCTGCACCAGACCGACGAGCCCCATAAAGAACGCCGTTACCGCGCCGATGATCAGCACCACCGAAAGGGCCGTCGCGGACTGTTCAAAAATCGGCGACATCCGTGCGACCATAAAAATACCCGCTGTGACCATGGTCGCCGCGTGGATCAGGGCGGAAATGGGGGTCGGGCCCTCCATGGATTCCGGCAACCAAACGTGTAAAGGCACCTGCGCGGATTTGCCCATGGCGCCGACAAACAGCAGCAGGGCAATCCAGGTCAGCACACTCACGGGATGTCCAGGTATGATTTCCAGCATTTGGCCGGTCACCTGAGGTACGGCCGCGAATACCGTACGATAATCCAGACTGCCAAAATAGTGGTATACCGCGGCGATACCGATCAAAAAGCCGAAATCACCGACACGGTTGACGATAAATGCCTTGATCGCGGCGACATTGGCACTTTCACGCTGAAACCAGAAGCCGATGAGCAGGTAGGAAACCAGACCTACCGCTTCCCAGCCAAAAAAGAGCTGGAGAAAATTATTGCTCATCACCAGCATGATCATACTGAACGTGAACAAGGCAATATAGCTGAAAAAACGCGCGTATCCCGGATCGCCGTGCATATAACCAACGGTATACAGATGCACGCTCAGAGATACAAAAGTGACAACGACCAGCATCAATGCCGTCAGGCTGTCGATATCAAAACCGACGGATACTGGCAGATGACCCAATACCGCCCAGGTATAGACATCTCCGTAAAAGGCGACACCGTGACCGGTTTGCCAGAGCACGGCCAACGATAGATAGAAGGCGATGGCCACCCCGATGATCGGTGCCCAATGCGCATGCTCCCGGAGCTTCCAGCCCCAGAAACCGGCCACGAGTGCACCCACCAGCGGCGCCACGGGGATAACCAGATACACGGCGAGGGGAGGGAAGGCGTTTAACCAGTCAAAAACCCACATATCAGCCCCTCAACTCGTCGATATCATCCACATTGATGCTATGGCGATTGCGGAAATAGGCGACCAGTATCGCCAAGCCAATCGCCGCTTCGGCAGCCGCCACCGTAAGAATAAAAAATACAAATACCTGCCCATCGAGATTGCCGAGATAACGGGAAAATGCGACCAGATTGATGTTTACCGCCAGCAGCAGCAACTCGATGGCCATCAGCAGAATGATGACATTCTTGCGATTGAGGAAAACACCAACCACACCGATAGAAAAGAGCATCGCTCCAAGAATCAGGTAGGCCGCCAGGGTCGGTTGTCCAGCATTCATCATTCAGGCTCCCGCAAATCCACCAGTTGTACCCGGTCTTTGGCCCGCACAGCCATCTGCGCGGCAATATTCTGGGTTTTGGTACCAGTCCGGCGCCGCAGGGTCAGGGCAATCGCGGCGATAATTGCCACGATCAGAATTACTGCAGCTATTTCAAATGGATACAGATATTTGGTATACAGCAGGAGCCCCAGTGCCCGGGTATTGTCGGTATCCGCCGGGAGTGCGGCGGGTGCAGG
>NZ_JABBDR010000041.1 GCF_018854495.1 Acidithiobacillus ferruginosus | reverse complement strand
GGTTGCCCGCCGTGTTGTGTGACCGTAGGGGGGTGGGGGTAGCGTTCAGTCACCAGCCACCGGCCGACGTTCGCCGTCACCGAAGAAGGCGTAGGCCTCCTCGCCATGCACCGCATCATCGCCGACCAGCAGTTCTTCTTCCGACATGCGCAGAGGCACGACCAGGCTGATGAGCTTGAGCAGAATGTACGTCACTACGATATTCAGCACGATGATGAATGCTGCACCGACGAGTTGAAGCCAGACCTGATGCCAGTTGCCCTCAATGGCGCCGCCCGGGGTGCTCAGGGCGAAAGCTGCGCAACCCGCCTTGGTCGCCAGTAAACCGGTCATGATACCACCGAGGAGACCCGCCACGGCGTGGGTATGGAAGACCCCCAGGGTGTCATCCACCTTGCGGAACAGCGCGGTTTTGCCGAGCAGGTTCATGCTGAGCCAGGGGATGATGCCGGAACTGATGCCGATGGCAATCGCGCCCCAGCCATCGACCACGCCTGCCGCCGGGGTGATGGCCACCAGCCCGGTGATCATGCCCTGTACGGCACCAATGACAGATGGCTTCTTGAAGTAGAAGATGTCCATGATGGTCCAGACAATGACACTGACCGCTGTGGCGATATTGGTGTTCAGTACCGCCGCACCCGCATCGCGGCTGGCAGCGTAGGGATCACCACCGTTGAAGCCGTTCCAGCCCAGCCAGAGGATGCCGGCACCGACCAGCATCAGCAGTACGTTGTTGGGCTGGAAGTTTTCGCGGTCACGCGCGAGGCGTGGTCCAATCACCGCGGCCGCCACAAAGCCCGCGACACCTGCAGAAAGATGAATGACATAACCACCGGAGTAATCAATGACGCCGAGGCTGGAGAGGAAACCGCCACCCCACAAACTGAAGGCGCCAACGGTATAGGAGAAGGTGAGCCATAAGGGAACGAAAATCATCCATGCCTTGAAGCTCATCCGTCCCAATACGGCGCCGGCCATGATCACCAGGGTAATGGCGGCAAAGACAAACTGGAAATACACCATGGTGGACATGGGGAAGGCAGCGCTGGTGTTGGAGGCCGGGATCAGGGCCTGTTTGAGTTCATCCTGCATACTGATGATAGGATGCGGCATGCCGACAAAAGGAAACCACTGATTACCGAAACCCATATTGTAGGCCCAGAGGACCCATGCGATCAGCACTGCGGCAAAGGCATAAAAGGCCATAAAAGCGGAGTTGACGGCCCACTTCTTTTTGACGATGCCCGCGTACAGGACGACGAGCCCCGGAACACTCTGCAAGCCAACGACGGTCGCTGCGGTAAGCTGCCACGCATTGTCGCCGGTATTAAGCCAAGCTACTGACATGAAGAAATTCCTCCCTATAAGGATTCGGAGCGGTTGTAAAACGGTTATAAGTGGTTACAGTGCATCGTTACCGGATTCCCCGGTGCGGATACGGATGGTCTCCAGCACTTCGGAGACGAAGATTTTACCGTCACCAATCTTGCCGGTGCGGGCACCTTTTTCGATGGCTTCAATGGCCTGGTCGACGGCGTCATCGCTGATGACCGCCTCGATTTTGACCTTGGGGAGAAAATCCACCACGTATTCCGCGCCGCGGTAGAGTTCGGTATGACCTTTCTGGCGCCCGAAGCCTTTGACTTCGGTTACCGTGAGGCCCTGGATCCCGACTGCCGATAATGCCTCACGGACATCATCGAGTTTGAAGGGCTTCACTATGGCAGTAATCAATTTCATGGCGACACCTCATGCGTAGGGTTGGAACATCGCGGGGGCAACGACCCCGGGGTTTAAAACATGAAGCCGGTTTCGACCACGCCCCGGAGTTGGTTTTTGGCGAGGCCGTTGCTACCCGAGAAACCAGTACCGCTCTGCATAGACGCTGTAACATAAGAAAGCTCCGCCCGAGCGAAAAAGCCGCCGTCCTGATAAGTCGGCGTCACGGTCAGCGACCAGGCATGGGAACCGGGGCCGAAGCCGGTGAGATTGGCGGCACCGTCTGTGGGCGAACCGGAGTTGCTGATGTACTCCACCCGCCCGGCGACGGAGATTTTGTCCGTCAGGCTGTAGTCGGCA
>NZ_JABBDR010000040.1 GCF_018854495.1 Acidithiobacillus ferruginosus | reverse complement strand
TGTGGATATTCGTTTGTTCCATCGGGAAACCGGCGCATTAATCGCAGTTACCCAGTGCAAGGCATGGCCGGATAAACCCATAGGAGTTGAGCTGGTTCGACAGCTTTTGGGCACGATGACCCATGAAAAGGTGCCCACTGGGACTTTCATCACCAATGGCACATTTACCAAACCCGCCGAGGAGCTCGCCAAGGAAGACCGTATTATTCTTGTTGACGGTATGAACTTCATAACGTTGATTGAGCGGTTGCCCGCTTCGTCGCAGGCACGATTGCTGGCATTCGCAACGGAAGGGGACTACACCACGCCAAGCTGCCCACATTGCGGGATCAAAATGGTGCCAAGAACCAACAGAACGACAGGGAAAAAATTCTGGGGCTGCAAAAATTACACAAAATATCCGCCCTGCAAAAAAATATTGCAGATGAGAAAAGGAACGGACTGAATATCCCCAAAATGGCAGCAGGTCAATCCGTCTTGCCGAGGGATTAGACATGAGCCCGCACTACAGCAACTGATCCACATACCGAAAGGAACGCTTGCCATAGATAATGATATTTCCTTGGCCTATCGGGTGAGCACCTCGATATCCACAAGCATCTTCCGGCCCATCTTTTACCCCTGCCCTCTGAGTTTCCGCACACAAGCCTGTACCGCCCTGGCCTGCCCAACGGCATCATCCAGCGCATTGTGCGCCACGTCCTCGTCTTCGACAGGAATGTCGCCATGGGGATAGGCCAGTTCAAAGAGCGTGCGGCAATCCCGATCCGCGTTGTAACGCACCGGCCATCCATTCCCAGGTCCAAGAGGCTCCCGGAACCGCGCGTACAGGAGTTGCAGTTGCGCGGAATCGAAGGATGGACCATTGGACCAAAGCCGCAATCTTTCTGCAGGGATGCGCTGGAGAAAGCGGGAGAATTTGCCGAGGCCCTGAGCTACCGAGTGCGCGCAAGGGCCTTGAAACGCCGCCTGCCTCGCCTCCAGGGACTGATCCATCCACCATTGGATGGTGTCGACATCTACCAGCGCACCCCGGTCTATTTGCTCCTGGGCAGGCAGGCGGATGGCAAAGCTCTGCCCGATGCGATCAGAGTGGGGATCGAAGATCACCGCCCCGATACTCAGCACTACCGCCCCCAACTGAGTGGAGAGGGCTTCGATGTCGATCATTACGTCATGCATAGCGTTCTCTCCTGAGTTCACTCCTCAAATTTCCACCATACGAAACCCCATGTCATTCTCCTCATCGGGATATCCCCACGGATTGCAGAGGATACGGGTCTGGCCGATGCGGTAATCCATGGGATCATGCACATGGCCATGGATCCACAGATCCGGTGCAAGGCCCGCCGCGCTCCAACGCTGAATACGATGCTCCTGATTGGAACAGAAGCCCCCCGATATGGGGCTGCCCGCGAATCGGGGGTGCTGGCTCTGGTAGGATGGGGCATGATGCGTGATCACCACCGTGGGTCCCTTATGGGGATGACGCATGATCTGGGTGGCCAGCCAGTCCATCGTGTCCTGATGCTCCTTGAGGATCACTTCCGGGGTGATACTCCCGGAATGGCCGTCGAAGATCACATCAAAGTCCGACATCATGCGCTGGCAACTGCGCATCTGACGACCGCAGGCGAAGTCCGTCCAGAGGGTGGCGCCCAGAAAGCGAACGCCATCCAGAATCACCATTTCCTTTTCCAGCAGATAAGCTTGGCGGTCGTGGGTGATGGCATCCCGGAATTTCTCCCTGTCATCCGGGAAAACCCCGTTGTAGTACTCGTGATTGCCCAGGACCCCGACGATGGGACCGGAAAAGACCTTCCGCAGTCGGCGCAGCAGGTCGGCCCAGCCTTCCGGAATCGTGTCGACATCTCCCGCAAGCACCAGAATATCCGCTGCTTCGAGCCGCTCCGTGTCCACAGAGTTGCCGAATTCGAGATGAAGATCAGAGGCGTAAGCGACTGTGGTCATGAGTCGTGTTGCTCCTTATGGTTGTCCGCAGTCCAGCCCGACCTCACGGAGACCTTCTCCTGTCAGCACCCAGCCCCGTTCTTCCTGATGGCAAAACAGGGTCAAGCCCTGATCGCGGTATCGCTCGGCCTGATCCAGATGGGCGGCACCCGTATCCAGAAACACATGTCCGGCGACCTGCAACAAGCGGCCTTCCCGGGGCGGCGTGATGGTGTGCCCCACATAGGTGCGGGACAACGCGGCCGGAACAATGGGTACCTCGTGGGACAGGGCATAACGCAAGCTCCGCCCCCACAGCAGATGATCTTCCCAAGTCCCCGTTGCGTCATAGCCGATGACCTGATGCGGCTCCTGCCAGCGGGGATGCGTGTCCTCTGCGAGCGTGGCGTCATTCCAGCACACCGCCACGCCATCCTCGCGTTCTGCCGCCAGTTCCGCGTGCAGCACCTGAAACCGCCCTGCAGGAGCCGTATTCTCAGCGTCGACGATGCGTACCAAAGGCACCTGAGACAGCGCTGACCGCCACCGTTCACACGGTTCCTCATCCATCCGATAAGGACGGAACCAGTCCCATCCGCCATTGCGGGCAAAGAGATCGGCGTAGGCCGCGGTCCGTTGAGCTTCCTCTCGCCGCATCTCCCGCAAATGGCCCAGATTCAACGTGGCCAGCAGCATGGCGTCGTGGTTGCCCAGCACCGGATAAAACCAGGGCGCATCCAGCAGATCCAGCGCCCCGGCACTGTTCGGGCCGCGATCCACCAGGTCTCCCACGCTGAACAGGCGATCCATATCGTAGTCGAAGGCCACATGATCCATGAGCCTGCGCAGGACATCGGGGTGACCGTGCAGATCACCGACGATGAAATCCCGGCCCTGAAGATTGGCCGGATGGGCGATGACACGCGGGTTCATGAAATCTTCTCCTCCAGTTCAATCACCTGATCCAACTGCACGCCGGTACCTTCCCTCGGGTATCCGAAGGCGTTAGATAATATGCGCACCGCACCAATACGATAATCCACCGCATGATGGGTATGGCCGTGCATCCACAGCCGCACCCCTTGATCACCGGTGCGCGCCACGGTTTCCTCCAGTCGGCTGGCGTAGGCACCGGACAGATCATCCTGCCGGAAGGACTTGTAGATGGACTCCCATGCCGGTGCATGGTGGGTAATCACGACCTTGTGGCCAGCCCAGGGCTGCGCGATCGCGTCCTCCAGCCAGACTTTGCCGGCCAGATGCACCTCCAGGGTGTCCCGCGGCAAAAAGCGCCGGGCACCGCCATGACAACGTATCCGCTTATGGTCCTGCATGGTCTCCTGTGCCGCCCGCATGGCATAGGGGT
>NZ_JABBDR010000004.1 GCF_018854495.1 Acidithiobacillus ferruginosus | reverse complement strand
GCAGTTTCTGGGGATCTTCGCGGGCGGTGTGGCTGGTGGCTGGGGGCTGGGCGTGGCCGGCGAGCAGGGTGTCTTTTACCTCCTTGCCGCCGTCGGATTGCTCCTCGCCCTGCAAAGCTGGAACGGAAAACGCGTGGCACTATTGCTGGAACCGGACGCCCGGCAAGCCGGGGACGGTCAGTAGCCGCCGATAATCAGTGCCAGCGCACCAAAGGCGATGCAATAAATACCAAAAGGCCGCAGTGCCTTGATCTCATGCTTGTGAAAATAGTGCATCAGAAACCATACGGATGCCCAGGCGCAGATTCCGGAGAGAAGCCCCGCAAGAAAGATGGTGCCGAGCAACCCGGACGGCATCTGTGCGTGAAAGAGTTTGGGCACTTCCAGTATGCCGGCCGCCGCGATGATCGGCGTGGCGAGCAGAAAGGAAAATTTTGCGGAATTTTCATAGTCCAGCCCCACACCGATACCCGCCACCAGGGTCGCGCCGGAACGGGAAAATCCGGGAATCAACGCGAGGGACTGGGCAAACCCTATACCGATGGCACGCGGCCAGCTCAGATTGTCCAGCGAATGGCTGGGTTGCCGCGCGCGCAGGCGATCCCCCAGGATGAGCATGACGCCGTTGATCATCAGCGCCACTGCGGCAAAGGTGAAGCCGCCGAACAGGTCCTTGATCTTGTGGGCAAGGGCCAGGCCCAGCAAGCCGGCGGGAATGGACGCGATGAAGAGAATCCACAATAGCCGGGAGTCAGGATTGTCGAGGCGTCCCCGCGCACGAATGAAACCGCCGAGCAGTGCCGCCCAGTCGCGCCAGAAGAACAGGAGCAACGCCGTGGCCGTGGCCAGGTGGAGCACGACCACAAAAGGCAGAAACCACCCCGCGTCCCGGTTGATGGGCCAATGCAGGAGCGCTGGCACCAAAATGATATGCCCCAGGCTGGAGATGGGAAACAACTCCGTAACGCCCTGTAGTATGGCCAGGAACAGCAGGTAGATATGATGTATCACGCGATCATGATCTATATGTAACGTACGGCAAGAATGGTGTATTCCCGTGTTCCGCCGGGGGCGCGCACTTCAACCGGATCGCCTTCGTGCTTGCCGATGAGCGCGCGGGCAATGGGGGAACTGATGGATATCTTGTTTTCCTTGAGGTCGGCCTCGGCATCACCCACGATCTGGTAGGTCACTTCGTTGCCTTCCGCATCTTCCAGTTCCACGGTGGCCGCAAAAACGATTTTACCGCCGGTATTCAGTTGTTTGGGGTCGATGACCTGGGCACGGGCCAGATAATCCTCCACCTCACGGATACGTCCCTCGATAAAAGCCTGCTGCTCCTTGGCGGCGTCGTATTCGGCATTTTCCGACAGATCACCCTTGGCGCGCGCCTCGGCAATGGCTTCAATCACGGTAGGGCGGTCAACGGTTTTGAGGCGATGCAGCTCGTCGCGCAGCCGCTGGGCACCAATAACGGTCATGGGAATTTTATCATTCATATCTGCCTCGTGCTGGTACTTTTCTGGTTCAGATCCTGGAGCCGGAGTACGCTGCATTCTTCCGTCATCAGTGCATGAATGGCAGCGGCGCCTGCGGTGGCGCCCGCCAGGGTAGTGTAATAGGTCAATCCCATCTGCAGAGCAGCGCGGCGGATACTGAAAGAATCCCGCACCGACTGGCGTTCGTCCACGGTGTTGATGATGATCTGCACCTTGCCGTTCTTGATAGCATCGACGATATGGGGACGGCCTTCGGTCACCTTGTTCACCGGGGCGACTTCCAGACCTTCCTTTTGCAGGAAGGCGGCGGTGCCCCCGGTGGCGATCAGTTTGAACCCGAGTTCGGACAGGATCCGTGCGGCGGGAGTGAGTCCCTTTTTATCGGCATCGCGAACACTGAGAAAGACCGTGCCGGAGCTCGGAAAGTGCTCGCCCGCACCAACCTGCGCCTTCAGAAAAGCCTCACCAAAACTGGCGCCGATGCCCATCACTTCGCCCGTAGACTTCATTTCCGGCCCCAGCAGTATATCCACGCCGGGAAATTTGATAAAGGGGAAGACCGCCTCCTTGACACTGAAATGGGGCGGGTTGGGAATCTGCGGAACGCCCTGCGCGGCTAGAGACTTCCCGGTCATGCAGCGGGAGGCGATTTTGGCCAGGGGCCATCCCGTGGCCTTGGAGACGAAAGGTACCGTCCGTGAGGCGCGCGGGTTGACCTCCAGCACATAGATGCGCTCGTTCTGGACGGCGAACTGACAGTTCATCAGGCCCACCACCCCGAGCGCCAGGGCCAGCTCCACGGTCTGCCGCCGGATTTCATCTTGAATGGCCGGGGACAGAGAGTAGGGCGGCAGGCAGCAGGCCGAGTCGCCGCTGTGGACTCCCGCCTGCTCGATGTGCTCCATGATCCCGGCCACGATCACCTGTTGCCCGCTGTCGGCGACGGCATCGACGTCCACTTCCAGGGCGTCGTTCAGGAAACGGTCCAGGAGGATGGGCTGGTCATTGGAGATGCGCACCGCTTCCACCATGTAGCGTTGCAGGTCGTCTTCCCCATAGACGATGCGCATGGCGCGACCGCCCAGCACATAGGAGGGGCGTACCACCAGCGGGTAGCCCAGCGCTCGCGCCTTGCTCAGGGCTTCCGGAGCGCTCCGGGCAATGGCGTTTTCCGGTTGCCGCAGGTCGAGGCGTTGCAAAAGCTGCTGGAAGCGCTCGCGATCCTCAGCCAGATCGATGGAATCCGGTGTGGTGCCGATGATGGGCACACCGGCTGCCTCCAGATCATTGGCGAGCTTCAGCGGTGTCTGGCCGCCAAACTGGACGATCACACCATGGGGCTTTTCGACGGCGACGATTTCGAGGACGTCTTCCAGGGTGAGCGGCTCAAAATACAGGCGATCGGAAGTATCATAGTCGGTGGACACCGTTTCCGGGTTGCAGTTGACCATGATGGTCTCAAAGCCGTCCTCATGCAGAGCCATGGCCGCATGCACGCAACAGTAGTCAAACTCGATGCCCTGTCCGATCCGGTTGGGACCGCCGCCCAGAATCATGATCTTGGGTTTATCACCTGGTTCCGCCTCGCACTCCGTCTCATAGGTGGAGTAGAGATACGGAGTCGGTGAGCGGAACTCGGCGGCACAGGTGTCCACCCGTTTATAGACGGGGCGGACACCCAGCTTCTGGCGCTGCTCACGCAACTGCTGCTCGTGGCAACCCAACAGGCGGGACAGCCGCCGGTCCGAGAAACCCATGCCTTTGAGGGTGCGGAGGCGGGTGTCGTCGAGCCCCGCCAGGGAGAGACCGCGCAGGCTTTCCTCGGTCTGAATGATCTCGAAAATCTGCTCCAGAAACCAGGGGTCGATGCGGGTGATGCGTTGCAGGCTGTCCTGATCCCAGCCGCGCCGTACGGCGTCCGCCAGGTACCAGAGGCGATCGGCACCGGGAACCCGTAACTCCTGTTCCAGTTTTTGCAGGGTGTCCGGATCATTGCCGATGAGTTTCTCATCCAGGCCATCCACACCCGTCTCCAGGCCACGCAGCGCCTTTTGCAGCGACTCCTGGAAGCTGCGGCCAATGGCCATCACTTCACCCACCGACTTCATCTGGGTGGTCAGGTGGGCATCGGCCTCGGGAAATTTCTCGAAGGCGAAGCGGGGGATTTTGGTGACCACATAATCGATGGTTGGCTCAAAACTCGCCGGTGTCGCCTGGGTGATGTCATTGCGCAGCTCATCCAGGGTGTAGCCCAGTGCGAGCTTGGCGGCAATCTTGGCAATGGGAAACCCGGTAGCCTTGGAGGCCAGCGCCGAAGATCGCGACACCCGCGGGTTCATCTCGATGACGATCAGTCGCCCATCTTCGGGATTGACGGCGAACTGTACATTGGAGCCGCCGGTATCCACCCCGATACGCCGCAACACGGCGATGGAGGCATCCCGCATGCGCTGGTACTCACGATCGGTAAGGGTCTGGGCGGGGGCCACGGTGATGGAATCCCCGGTATGGATGCCCATGGGATCGAAGTTCTCGATAGAGCAAACGATGATACAGTTATCCGCCCGGTCGCGGACCACTTCCATCTCGAATTCCTTCCAGCCGATGATGGATTCTTCGATGAGGATTTCGTGGGTAGGACTGGCCTCCAGGCCGCGCGCGGCGATGTCCTCGAATTCCTCACGGTTGTAGGCAATGCCGCCGCCGGTGCCGCCCAGGGTGAAGGAGGGCCGGATGATGACCGGAAAGCCGATATCCTCCGCGATCTGGCGCGCGCCCTCCATATCATGACCGAAAGCGGAACGGGCCACTTCCAGGCCGATTTCTTCCATGGCCTTTTTGAAGAGGCCGCGATCTTCGGCCTCACGGATGGCTTCCACGGAAGCGCCGATCAGTTTGACACCGTACTGCTCCAACACCCCCTCCCGGTGTAGGTCCAGGGCACAGTTCAGTGCGGTCTGACCGCCCATGGTGGGGAGAATGGCATCGGGGCGTTCCATAGCGATGATGCGCGCCACGGTTTGCCACTCGACGGGTTCGATATAGGTGGCGTCGGCCGTCTGCGCATCGGTCATGATGGTGGCAGGGTTGGAGTTGACCAGAATGACCCGGCAACCCTCCTCCCGCAGCGCCTTGCAGGCCTGTACGCCGGAATAATCGAATTCACAGGCCTGGCCGATGATGATGGGTCCGGCGCCGATGAGGAGGACGCTTTTGATGTCCTGGTGTTTAGGCATGGTGACGGCCTCCATACTGGTTCATGGCGTGAACGAAGTCGTCAAAAATACCACGGGCGTCATGGGGCCCGGGTCCGGCCTCAGGGTGGCCCTGAAAGGAAAATACGGGCAGCTCCCGATGCGCCATGCCCTGCAGGCTGCCGTCAAACAGTGAGGCATGGGTCGCCACCAGGCACTCTGGCAGGGTGTCCGCGTCCACCGCGAAACCGTGGTTCTGACTGGTGATCAACACCCGACCGCTGCGCAGGTCTTTGACCGGATGGTTGGCACCGTGGTGCCCGAACTTCATCTTGACGGTTTTGGCGCCCAGGGCCAGTCCCAGCAACTGATGCCCCAGACAGAGCCCGAAGGTGGGAATGCCCGTGGCGATGATCTGCCGCATGGCCTCTTCCGCATAGCGGAGGGCTGCCGGGTCACCGGGACCATTGGAGAAGAGCACACCGTCCGGGCGCAGGGCGATCACCTCGGCGGCCGCGGTGCGGGCCGGCACCACCGTGATTCGGCAGGCCCGATCCGCCAGCAGGCGCAGGATGTTCCGTTTGGTACCGAAATCGTAGACCACCACATGGCACTCTGTCCGGGTGACGGCCTGTGCGTGATAGCCCTGTTCGGGGGTGCCGCTGGCGAGATCCCAGGTGTATGCCTCCCGGCAGCTCACATCCTGCACCAGATCACGGCCGAGGAGGCCTGGGAAAGCGCGCGCCGCAGCCAGGGCCTTCTCCTCGCTGGCCGCTTCTCCGACGAGGACGGCTGCATTCTGAGCGCCGCTATCCCGCAGTCTGCGGGTGAGGGCGCGGGTGTCGATTCCCGCGATGCCCGGAATTCGATGGGTCTGCAGGAAGGAGGACAGGTCCTGGGTGCTGCGCCAACTGCTGGGTTGCCGTGGCAGATTGCGCACGACGAGAGCGGAGCAGAATATCCGGGTACCCTCCATGTCCTCCGGGTTGACCCCGGTATTGCCGATATGGGGATAAGTGAGCGTGACGATCTGCCCCTGATACGAGGGATCAGAAAGGATCTCCTGGTAACCACTCATGGCGGTGTTAAAACAGATTTCACCTGCTGCCAATCCGGTGGCACCAAAGCCTTTACCGCGATAGATGCTGCCGTCTGCCAATGCCAAGACCGCCTGCATGCCCCACCTCGCCAACAAGAGGATGCAAAAAAAGGGAGGGGGTCCCCTCCCACGTAGATATCGCCTATTCTAAGGACCGGAAGGGAAGTGGTCAACGCACGGCGGTCAGACCGTGCGTGGTGGCAGCCTTCCGACGTGGGTTTCCAGGAGCATGCCATGGATTCAGCTCTTGAGCGGTCATGCCCTGATGTTAGACTCGAACGCTACTTTATGATTTGACGAAGGGGTGCTTTATGGGTTGGATGCAATGGTCCGTGCTCGCCATGGGTGGCATGCTGATACTGGCGGGATGTGCGACGACTACGACAAACGGTATGGCGCCGCAGTCGCAAGGTGTGGTGGGTAACTACCCGGCCTTTGCCGCAGCTCCATTGCCGCCCGCTCGCGTCACATCGGCACCGGTGCGCAGTGCGCCAGCCATTGTTTCCCGCCCGGCCGCGCCTTCCGTAACACCGCCCCCGGTGAATTATTCGTCCGCCGCGCTGCCCTTGACCACCGCCGCGCCGGCCCTTCCCGCCGCACCGGCTATTCCGGCAGCGCCCTCCGCGGCGCAGACGCCGAGCAACGCCGGCACATCCTTTTCCGGTGCATGGCAGGGGGATATGACCAAAGCACGTCAGGACAGTGCCCGGTGTGCGGCGATGTCGTCCGTTGCGCGGACGTCGTGCTGGCAGGATGTCTCCGCTTGGGCGCAGAAGCGCGCGGCGCATTATCAGGCACTCAGCACCCGGGCCACGGGCGCTCAGTCCCAGCAAATGCAATCCGCAGCAAAGTTTTTCGGGGTAACCGGGGAGTGGGCCAGTGCCTGCGGTTCGCTTACCTCACAGCAATGCGCCGAATCGCCACTCATCGGCAAGATGCAGCAATGGAAGGCCTCTGTAGGGATACCGGGGGCGGCGGTGACCATGCCTGCGCCCTGAACACGGGTTTATTCGTCATCGACGCGATCGTTCGGGACCTCTGCGCCACGCGGACGGGCGCATTCGCTTGACGCTCTTCCGGTGAGGTTCTAGCATCGCTATCATGCAGATTCTGGTGAATGGTGTGGCCCGCGAGGTGCCTGAGCAGATAACGGTGCGGGCGCTGCTGGCCGAGTTGGGCTGGGCGGAGCGCCGTGTGGCCGTTGAATGCAATGGTGAAATCGTACCGCGCAGTACCCACGCCACGGCGACGCTGGCGGCCGGTGACCGCCTGGAGATCATCCAGGCGGTAGGCGGCGGCTGAGTGCTCCGCGCTAACCCCTTTTTTGAGGCGAAAGACAAACACAATGCGTAAAGATCCTTTGGTGATTGCAGGGCGGGAGTACCAGTCCCGTCTGCTGGTGGGTACGGGAAAATATAAGGATTTTGCCGAGACGCGGGCGGCCATCGATGCGGCTGGCGCGGAGATCGTCACCGTGGCGCTGCGCCGGATGAATCTGGGGCAGAGTAAAGACGCGCCTAATCTGTTGGAGTTTCTCCCGGCGGACCGTTTTACCATCCTGCCGAACACGGCTGGATGCTACACGGCAGAGGATGCAGTGCGCACCTGCCGTTTGGCTCGGGAACTGGGTGACTGGAAGCTGGTCAAGCTGGAAGTCATCGGTGACCCTCAGACTCTATATCCGGATATGCGACAGACCTACGACGCTGCCAAAACCCTCATCGCCGAGGGCTTCGAGGTGATGGTCTACAGTGTGGATGATCCGGTGGCCTGCAAGACCTTTGCGGAGATGGGCTGTGTGGCGGTGATGCCGCTGGCGGCCCCCATCGGTTCTGGTCTGGGTATTCGTAATCCTTACAATCTGCGCATCATTCTGGAGCAGGCGACAGTACCGATTCTGGTGGATGCGGGCGTGGGCACGGCGTCTGACGTGGCGGTGGCGCTGGAGCTGGGTTGTGATGGCGTTTTGTTGAACACCGCCATTGCCGCCGCCAAAGACCCCATTCTCATGGCCGAGGCGATGCGGCAGGGAGTGGAGGCGGGGCGTAAGGCTTTTTTGGCGGGGCGCATGCCACGCAAGCTGTATGCCAGCGCCAGCAGCCCTGTGGATGGCCTCTTTTTTGAGTAGCAATGATGCCTTGGAATACGCGCGTACCGCTCCCCTTGACGAGGAATTTGTCGAGGCAGTGGAGCGCCTGGTCATGGGCGCAGTGCCCGGTGGCGCAGTGCCAGACTACGCGGAAGACTGGGACGAGACGGAGCGGCTGATTGCCCGGCTGGGCGATCAGGGGGTGGGGGTACGCTTCGAGTTCGTGGCGGATGAGAACGGCCAGCGCTGGCACACCTATCTGGATTGGCAGGAGCCGGTCAGCCACGAATGGCAGTTGACCGAGGCGGAGGAGATGACGGCGGCGCAGGCGGTGACGCGGGCGGCTCTGGTCTGGTACTACCAGCAGGAGCTCGCGGCGGCCAGCGCCCAGCCGCCGGACGGCTGGGCCTATTTTGAGGTGGTGGAACGTCTGGGTATGGCCCGGGATATGCTGGCGCGCTCCCTGGACGATCATCCGGTGCTGGCGGAAGAGGCGGAGATGATGGCCCGTTATCAGGAGCTTCTGGAAAAATTCAACGCGCTCTATGAACTCGCCAATCAGGCGCTGGATCAACGCCTCGGCGCACCGGCGCGCAGTACCATGCACTAGGTCCGCCGTACCATGCATATCCACGTCCTCGGCGTCTGCGGGACTTTCATGGGGGGTATCGCGCTGCTGGCGCGGGCGGCGGGGCATCAGGTAACGGGTTCGGATGCACACACCTACCCCCCCATGAGTGATCTGCTGGCCCGCGAAGGGGTTACGGTCCATGAAGGCTATGATCCCGCTCAACTGAATCCTGTCCCCGACCTGGTACTCATCGGCAACGCCCTGTCGCGCGGCAATCCCTGTGTGGAGGCTGTTCTGGACCGGCAGATGCCCTATGATTCCGGTCCCGCCTGGCTGTCCCGGGAGATACTGCAAAACCGCTGGGTACTGGCCGTGGCGGGCACCCACGGCAAGACCACGACGACCTCCATCCTGACCTGGATATTGCAGGAGGCAGGACTCGATCCGGGGTTTCTCATCGGTGGGGAGGCGCGCAATTTCGGTGTGTCGGCGCGGTTGACGGACAGCCCTTTTTTTGTGATCGAGGCGGATGAGTATGACACCGCCTTTTTCGATAAACGTTCCAAGTTCGTGCACTATCACCCGCGGTCGCTGATACTCAACAATCTGGAATACGATCATGCCGATATATTTCCGGATATGGAGGCGATCATCACTCAGTTTCACCACCTGCTGCGCACCGTACCCGGCGCGGGCGCGGTTATCGTGAATGATGGAGTACCAGCGCTGAAACGGGTGCTGGAGCGCGGTTGCTGGACGCCCCTGCAACGCTTTGCCGGTACGGGCGAGTGGCAGGTGCGGCTGGACGCTGTGGATGGCAGCCGTTTTACCGTGCTGGAGCAGGGCGTCGAGCGTGGGCACGTCGGTTGGGAGATGGCCGGGTCCTTCAATGCCGAGAATGCATTGGCGGCCTTGCTGGCGGCGCGGCATGCCGGGGTACCGCTGGCGGCCGGATGTGCAGCATTGCGCAGCTTTCAGGGGGTGCGGCGGCGCCTGGAGCTGCGCGGACGGGCTGGCGGCGTGGCGGTGTATGACGACTTTGCCCACCACCCCACGGCCATCGCCGCCACCATCACGGCCCTGCGCGGGCGGATGGCGGGGACGGGGCGTCTGATTGCCGTGCTGGAACCACGCTCCAATACCATGAAGATGGGGGTGCACCGGCAGGCGCTGGGACCAAGTTTGCAAGGTGCGGATCGAGTGTTTGTCTATGCTCCGGCGGATCTGGGTTGGGATGTGGCGGCCGCCCTGGATTCCGCCGCGCAGGTTCACGTCGATATGGACGTGCTCCTGCGGGCGCTGGACGCAGAATTGCGTCCGGGGGATCATATACTCATCATGAGCAACGGTGCCTTCGGCGGGATTCACGGGCGCCTGCTCGAACGTCTCGCCCGCCGGGATGCATCGGCAGGGTCGTAATCCCGGATTCCATCCGGGTCAAGGAGCGGTAATGGAAGATCGGCGACGGCAGGATCGGGTTTGTGTGGCGATTAGCGGCGCTTCCGGTGCCGCTTATGGATTGCGGCTGGTGGAGGTGCTACTGACCGCCGGGGTGCGGGTCTATCTGCTGATATCGGACGCGGCGCGGGTGGTTTGCCGTGAGGAGCTGAGTCTGGAGCTCCCGAATACGGCGGAGGCGGCGACCCGTTTTCTCAATGAACGGTTCGGCGCCGATCCGGACCTGTTATCGGTTTATGCCCAGGATGACTGGCTGTCTCCCGTGGCTTCCGGCTCCAATGCGGCTCAGGCCATGGTGGTTTGTCCCTGTTCCGGAGGGACACTGGCCGCCATTGCCCACGGGCTGTCCGAGAATCTGATCGAGCGCGCCGCCGATGTGATGCTGAAAGAAGGCCTGAAACTCATTCTGGTGCCCCGCGAAAGCCCCGTCTCGACGATTCATCTGGAAAATATGCTGAAGCTGGCACAGATGGGGGTACGCATTTTGCCGGCGAGCCCCGGTTTTTACCACCACCCCCAAAAAATCGAAGATTTGGTGGATTTCATCGTGGCGCGGATTCTGGACCAACTGGGGTTGCCGAACCGGATTGCGCAGCGCTGGGGAGAGTAGGGCATTTTTCTGCGGCGCGGAGGCTGGTCAGCAGGCGTTCGCCCCGTTCCCCATGGAAGAATGCACGGATGTAGGGGAAGTCCACCTGTTGAACCTCGATCAGTGAACCGACCGTCAGCACCTTGCCGTCGGCCAGTACCGCGACACGATCAGCGGTGGCGGCGAGGCTGTCCAGGTCGTGACTGACCATGACCACGGTAAAGCCGATATCGCCGTGGACCTGCCGGAGCAGGGCGTCAAATTCCGCGGCCGCGATAGGGTCGAGCCCGGAAGTGGGTTCATCGAGAAAGAGAATCTCCGCCTCCATGGCCAGGGCGCGGGCGAAGGCGACCCGTTTGACCATTCCTCCCGACAACTCCGCCGGCAGTTTCCAGGCGTCGCTGGGCTTCAGGCCTACCATTTGCAACTTCAGAGCCACCAGATCGCTGATTTCGGAACGGCTGAGATGTCCCCACTCCAGTAGCGGAAAGGCGATGTTTTCATAAACCGTCAGGGCGCTGAACAGGGCTCCCTGCTGAAAGAGCACGCCCCAGCGCTGGCGCAGGGCGATCAGTTCGCGCAGATTGAGCTCTTGCGGATTTTCGCCAAGAATGGTCATCCGTCCTTCAGCGATGGGGACGAGGCCCATCATGGCGCGCAGCAGCGTGGTCTTACCGGTGCCGCTGCCGCCGACGATGGCGAGTATCTCCCCGCACCGAACGGTCAGATCGAGGTGCCGCTGAATCCAGTGGGTTCCGAACCGGGTGGCGATATCGGTCAGGACAATGGCGTCGGAGCGGACCATCAGTTGACGATTCCCGTATTGGCAAAGACCAGGGCAAGAATGGCATCGATAAGAATCACCACGGTGATGGACATGACTACCGAGTTGGTGGTTTCCCGGCTCAGGCTGGTGGTGTTGGGCTTCACCTTGAGGCCATGAAAGCCCGCGATCCACGCAATGAGGATGCCGAAGAGGGCTCCTTTGACAACGCCCAGCCACAAATTGAAACCGGGAATTACGACGGGCATTTGTTCGACAAAGAAACGGTTGCTGATGCCGAGCTCCAGCTTGGCCACGAGCATGGCTCCGTACAGTCCGACCATATCGGTCCAGAGGACGAGCAGCGGCATCACCAGCGCCAGCCCAATGACCTTGGGCAGAATCAGACGGCGGATCGGGGGGATACCGAAAGTGCGCAGCGCATCCAGTTCTTCGGTTACGGACATGCCGCCGATTTGCGCGGTGAACGCCGAGCCGGAACGCCCCGAGAGAATGATGGCGGTGATCAGCGGGCCAAACTCACGCAGTATGCTCAGGCCGGCAATGTTGATGATGTAAATGTTGGCGCCGTATTGGGCGAGCGTCGAGGCCGACTGGAAGGAAATCACCACGCCGATGAGGAAGCCGATCAGGGTGAGGATGGGCAACGAGTTTGGCCCGGTATTGACGATGGTGGCGGAGATTTCGCGCCAGGGAAAGCTTCGCGGGTGGCGCAGGCCACGCCCGAACTCCAGCAGCAGGGCGCCCATGAGCAGAAAAAGTCCCCAGAGGTCGCGTCCGGTTTCGATCAGGAAGGCGCCGAGCTGGTCGAGAAAATGCCAGGGATGCCGGGGCCGCGCCGTGACGGGTTGGATATCCGCCAGACGGGCGAAGATGTTGTGATGCTGGTCGGCCATCCGGATGTTTTTGGGCAGGTGATTGCCCCATGCCTGCCAAAGCAGGAGGGCCCCGGCGCTGTCGAGGACCTCGACCGCCGAGAGATCCCAGCATACTTCCGGGCTGATGTTCCGCAGCGCCGCTTCCTGTGCCGCGAATCTCCCGCCGAGACGCCGCAATGTCCAGTGCCCGCTGAGGCGCAGCGTTCCATCATCGCACTCCCATCGCGGTTGGTGCGCGCTGTTTTTGGCGGTGTGCGGGTCTGGGCTTTTCTCGGTCATTCCCTGGGTTATACTCGACGACTGACGTTTGCAGGAGTGCTCAGATGGCCATTGTCGCACGAAGTTCCCGCATCACCCAACGGTTTCGCTGCTGGGTCGCGCTGCTGGCCGCGCTGCCGCTCAGCGCCTGCGGAGCCTTCCCTGCTCATCAGCCGGAAGTGCAGTTGCTGAATATTCAGCCCGAAACGGTAGGTCTGGTCGCGCAGACTTTTATGCTGTCGCTCAAGGTCAGCAACCCCAACGACAGTGCGCTCCATGCCAAGGCGGGGGAGGCGCGCCTGTATGTGCAGGATCGGCAGGTGGCCTACGGATTGCTGGACAAGCCGGTCGATGTGCCCGCCTATGGTAGCGCCACGGTGAGTATCCCGGTCACGGGCAATTTTCTGACATTGCTGGGGGATCTCGGCAGTATCAGCACCGGGGCGGGACTCCCCTATACCGTCAAAGGTTATCTGGTGACCGGCATGTTCGATATGCGGGTACCTTTTACCGTCACTGGTGCTTTGCATCTGCCGCTGTCGCCGAGCCCCAGCGCAGTTTTGCCTTGAGGGCGAGGTGATCGGAGAGAGGCTCGGTGACGGTTTCAATCATCGTGAATTCCAGGTCAGGGCTACAGAGGATGTGATCGAAGGAAAAGCGCGGTGACCAGCTGGGAAAGGTAGGTGGGCTCCAGGGCGGCGCCTGCAGGCCACTTTCATTGAGGAGCAGGCGCATCTCCGGGGAGCGCGCCGTGCAGTTCAGGTCGCCCATGAGAATGAGATTCGGGCGTCCGCGCAGGCGTTGGGCGAGATCGCGTATCTGACCGAGGCGCGCGTGACGGCTGAGGCCGAGGTGGGTGATGATCACCGTCAGGAATCTTCCACCAGCGTTGAGCCGGTTTTCCAGCATGCCGCGCCCTTTCATGAAACTGGGCAGGGAATGCGCTATGGTCTCTTCAATCGGCCAGCGGGAGAGAATGCCGTTGCTGTGCTGGGCAAAGTCGCCGAAGTCACGGGTACGTTGTTGCGCCCAGTAAGGGAAATGGGCTCGGTCAGCGAGAAAACCCGCCTGATTGACATACTGGCTCCGAAAAGAGCCCGCGTCGACCTCGTTGAGTCCGGCGATGTCGGTTCCCTCCAAAACCGCGGCGATCCGCTCCAGGTTGCGCAGACTCTGGCCATGCGGCATCACGTACTTCCAGCCGTGCAGGAACATGTGCCGGGCGCGGTGGGAGCCGATACCCACCTGGATGTTGAAAGACGTCACAGAAAACTCTGAGGTCTCAGTCATGGTCGAGTTCGATATCGAGTTCCTGCCAAGGTGCGCCATCCCCCGCGCGGGTGAAGGCGCGCAGGAGGATCACCCCTTTGATGTCCGCAGCCAGTAATATCTGATAGGGCGTGCCGATGGGGACGATATCCGCGATGGGCGCAGCGGCATGGGCGTAATGAGCGAAAGATGTTTCGCCACGGGACTGGATCAATGCGGACGCTGCGGCGAAGTTCGCCGGTGGGCAGGGATAGACGGAGACGGGCACGTCGGCGGTAGCGCCGATAAGTCCTTCGCCAACACCGGATTGCAGGTCTGCGAGCAGGGCGTTGGCCAGGGTGCGTGGCAGTTTTAGGCGCCTCATGCGCAGACGCCACAGGCCGGGTCGCGGCGCAGGGCGATCTGCCGCCACTGCCAGCTTTGCGCATCCACCAGCAGGAGTTGTCCGGCCAGCGGGGAATGGCCTGTGCATAGCAGGCGGATGGCTTCTGCCGCCTGCATGCTGCCGAGTACACCGAGGAGCGGGCCAAGGACGCCGCTGCGTGAGCAGGTATCTTCGGTATCCTCTACGCCGTCCGGGTAGAGACAGGCATAGCAGGCGCTTTCTGATACACGAAAATCAAAGACGGCGAGTTGTCCTTCCCAACGGATGGCCGCGGCACTAACCAGAGGTTTACCAGCATTACGGCAGGCGCGGTTGATGGCGTGCCTGCTGCCGAAGTTGTCGGTGCAGTCCAGTACCAAATCGTGGGTGTCCAGTGCCGTGGCAAGAGACTCGGGTTGCGCTGATTCCACCCAGGCGCTGACCCGAATCTGCTGATTCATGGCGCGCAGTCGATCGCGTGCGGCCAAGGCTTTGGGGCGTCCCAGGTCAGCCTCGCCATAGAGAATCTGGCGTTGCAGATTGCTGAGATCGACCTGGTCGCCATCGCAGACGGTCAGGTTGCCGACGCCCGCGGCCGCCAGATACTGGGCGGCCGGGCAGCCCAGGCCGCCCATGCCGACGATCAGCACCCGGCTGGCCGCCAGCGCCTGCTGTCCGGCGATGTCGATTTCCGGCAAAAGAATCTGGCGCGCATAACGCAGCAGTGCAGCGTCGTCGAGGGTATCAGTCATGGTTCGGAATGATGGCGCATCTACTGTGGCGCTCCGGAAACGGTTGTTGCGGCGGCAGGGCGCTTTCATTGAGCATGGGTTCAGTGTAGCAACGCGGAGGAATTTGCTCCAGTTACGCAGTGCTTCGCCGATTGAGGTGTCCTGACAATATATAGACAGTCCCACTTCAAGCGGCCGACCGTATGAAAGACTGTGCGAACGCAGCGGGAGCCAGATAACCAATCCGTGAATGCCGGCGTTGGCGGTTGTAAAAAATCTCGATGTGTTTTATTCCAGCGATGGTGGTCAGGTGAGGATAAGGACAGGACTCTGTTCAGCGGCCATGCGGTTTCCCTTTCTATGGAGGACTGGGAGACCCTTGGGGCCGATCACAGCGTACTCTTATGGGGTCAGTATGCTGGACAAGCGGTCAGTCAGCAACTTGCGCGCAACCAGTTCGGCAACTTCTAACCTGGGACTGGTCATTATCTTGCTCAGACGAATGCTCCCCCTTACCCGACGACGCTATCCAACAGGCTGTCACGTCTCGACAAGCCTCGCCGCTTTTTGCACACTGGGAACATACTCTACAGCCGCAAAAGAGCCCCCAATGGCCTATTATAGAAAGCGCTGCAGATACCGGGGATCCAGTGGGAGCCCGCTGCTGAACATCGCCACCTTGACGGACCCCGCGTGGATCGGCTCGGCCATCCTCGCGGGCATCATCCTGTTTTCATCCTGGCTGATCCTACCCGCCG
>NZ_JABBDR010000039.1 GCF_018854495.1 Acidithiobacillus ferruginosus | reverse complement strand
TCCCAGGGGGGCGCCATGTCGCTCTACACCGCGCTACATGCAGGCTATGCGGCCCGCGCGGTGCTGGCCCTCAGCGCCTACCTGCCGTTGCGTGCCCGCCTGCCGACGGCGACGCCCGTGTCGCCGCCGGTATTCTGGGCGCACGGGCAGCAGGATGGCGTCCTGCCCATTTCCTATATGGAGACCGCCCGGCAGCTACTGATCGCGTCGGGCTATGCGGTCAGTGCGCACCGTTACCCCATGGGCCACACCCTTTGTGAAGACGAACTGCTGGATTTGCGCAGCTTCCTGTATACCCTCGATTAATCGGACGGCCCAAAAATCTGTTCTTCCAGACCCCAACGCGCCGCCAGTGTTTCGGTGGCATTTACCAGTTCTTCTGCGCGGGAAGGGTGGTTGGTGCGGGTTTCGGCGATCCTGCGCAACGCCCCGTCGTGGTCGCCGCCATTGGCCAGCAAATGAATCAATTCGCCGGCATCCCGCCCGACTATTTCACCGCCAAGCAGTTCGCCGCTGTCCATATCCGCCAGAAGACGGACAAAGCCAACGCTGTCGTCCTGCCCCAGTGCGCGCGGTGAAGTCTCAAAAGCCGCAAAACCGACCGCAGGTTCAAAACCTGCGTCCTCGGCCGCTTCGTCATCCATACCGATACGCGCCAGTTCCACTGCGGAATACACCAGTTCCGGCACCCAGAGCGGATCGCGTTCCTGCTTTTCGCTGCTGAGTAAGTTGTGGATGACTATCCGGGCGTCGTTGAGGGCCTGGTTGGCATTCATGATCGGTCCGACGGCGTCGCCAATGGCATAGATGCCGGACTCTCCGGTCTCCAGGGTGGCGTCGGTCTGCACGAATCCATGATCGTCCAGGGTGATACGGGTGTTTTCCAGACCCAATCCTTCGGTGTAGGCATGGCGTCCGGTGGCGAGCAGTACCCAATCGCCATGGACCGGTTTCCCCTGGTCGTCGAAGACCGTCACGCCCTCGGTCGTCGCCTCCATGCGGTGGATCCTGAACCCGGACTGTGGATGGATATCCAGTCCGGCCAGCGCCACATGGAGTGTATCCCTGGCCTGCGGCGAATACCGGGTGTGGGCGAGAGGCGTGGAGTGCACCAGCCATTCCACCTGTTTGCCGAGCTGGGTAAAAATATACGCGAACTCGGTGCCGATGACCCCTCCACCCACCAGGATCACCCGATCCCCGTGCGGGACGCCGTCGTCATAGAGCATGTCGCTGGTCAGCACTTTGCCGGCTACCGGAACGATCCCCCGGGGCAGGGATGGCGCCGATCCGGTGGCGATGATGCTGGTTTCCGTATGGATTTCCACCAATCCGCCGACCCCTTCAACGGCGATGCGCCGGGCGTCCAGGAAGCTGCCCGTGCCGTCGTAAAGATGTATCCCGAGGCGCTTGAGGTAGTCAAGATAGCTGCCACGGACAGTCTCGACCACATCGTGCTGATGCTGCCAGGCTTGTGCCATGTTTCCCCTTAGCGCCGGACCCACCACTCCCCGCTTTTGGAAATGACGACTTTGCTCTATCCATTTTGCCGTTTCATGCCAGTCCTTTTTAGGGACACAGCCCCGATTGAGACAGGTTCCTCCCCAGGTCCTTCGCTCGATAATCGCGGTTCTTTTACCGCGCAGAGCTGCCAGAACTGCCGCACGATAGCCGCCGGGGCCACTGCCGATAATGGTGACATCATAGTTGTCCGCACTCATAAAACCTTCCTAGTCAATATGATATAGGTCATTCGTAAAGTTATTGATCATGTTGGTGGCCGCGCGTTGTTGCGTCGGTTATTAAATTCCATGGCGGAGCGGGTGCAGGTCCATGAATTATTTTGTTGTTTATCAGCGACTATTACCCCTAGCCATTTTTTATGGTCGAAAGGCACCATTTATAGAGACCATCTATGGGTGTCCGGTGATACTATAATACTTTCAGTGCGCTATGAAGTATGTCATGAATCCGTCCGCGGGAGACGCGATCTGGTGCGGTGGATTCTCCGGTCATCTTCCCGATGACGTCGGGCACAAGCGACAAAAGTAAGCCTCAAAAAATAATTAAACCTGAAAAATTAGCATGTTGCATCTGTGGCATAGGTATTGCTTCCTATCCTGTCATGAATATTTATCGACGTCATCATCTGTCACTGAAGCCGCTTTCCGCCGTCCTGCTTGGGCTGGCCGGGTTGGCGGCAACGCTGCCCGCATACGCCGCCGAGTTCAGTATGGCTACGGTGGAGGCCAAGGCCAAATTGCTGGTGGACCGCACCTACAACCCGAAGCCCTTGCCTATCCCGGCTTTTCTCAAAGATCTCACGCCTGACCAGTATGCCCAGATTCAGGATGTTTCACCGCTCTGGAGAGGCGACAACTTGCCGTACGAGGCACAGTTTTATCTGCCTGGCTCCTGGTTTCACCGCCCAGTGGTTATCCGCAGCGTTGTGGACGGTGCGGTGCGGCCAATTCCCTTTTCGCTGGAGCACTTCAGTTTCGGCAAGCTGAACGTACCCCAAAATATACCCGCCGCGCTCGGCTATGCGGGTTTCCGTCTGCTCGCGCCGCTCGATAATCCACCTCATCACAATGAGTTCATCTCCTTTCTCGGTGCGACCTATTTCCGCGCTGTTGGCAAAGGTGCCATCTACGGGACATCGGCACGTGGGCTCGGGATCGATACGGCTCAGCCTTCCGGCGAAATCTTCCCCTACTTCAAAGAATTCTGGCTGGTGCGTCCCAAACCCGATGCGACCACGATGGTGGTCTATGCGCTGATGGACAGCTCCGTCGCGACGGGGGCCTATCGCTTCACCATCCAGCAGGGTGACAGCACCACGGTCCATGTGGAGGCCACCATCTACCTGCGCAAGCCGGTACAGGTACTGGAACTGGCGCCCCTGACCAGCATGTACTGGCACGGGCATGGACGCGGCGTCATCGCAGGTGACTGGCACCCGGCCCAGCACGATTCCAGCGACCTGGTCATGGCCAACGGTAATGGTGAATGGACGACCAGGCCCATCAACAACCCGCTGTACGCTCAGACCACGACCTACGCGATGGATCACCCTGTCGGGTTCGGCCTGATTCAGCAGGGTCGCCGGTTCTCCGCGTACCAGGGCATCGAAACCCAGTACCAGCGGCGCCCCAGCGTCTGGGTGCAGCCCGACGGTGACTGGGGCAAGGGGCAGCTACGTCTGGTGGAACTGCCCACCAACAATCGGGATATGGATAATATTGTCGCGTTCTGGGTGCCGGAACATGAACCTGCACCCAAAACGCCCCTGCACTTCGCCTATACCCTGCGATTTTTCCTCGATAATCACGGTCTGATCCCGCTGCCCCATCCGGTGGGCACCTATCTGGGCGACGATCCAAAAGTGCCCGGCGCACGGACGGTGGTCATCGATTTCGGGGGCGGTGCACTCACCAAACTGCAGGAAACTGCGCCCGTGCAGGTCCATCTTGAGGCTGCGGACGGTGCGAAAATTCTCAGCCAAAAACTGGAATGGGAAAAAGATGGCCACTTCTGGCGAGTGATCGCCGTCATTCAGCCGCAACCGAATTCACCCAGTAACGTACGGTGTTTTTTAACCCTGAACCATCAGGTGATGAGCAATACCTGGACCTATCTTTTACACGCGGCAAAGGAGCAGATGTAATGTTTAAGGATGAATCGAGCTACAGTGTCAATCCCGCGGGTGAGCTGCTGGCGGGTTGGACAGCGGAGGCCATGGTCGTCGCAAACAATGCCCCGGTGCTGGCCCGCGTGGAGCAGTACATGGCCCGCCTGTCATTGACGGATGCCCAGCGGCTGTGGATTCGCGGGCAGGTAGTGGCGCAACTGCGCGGCGCGGATATGGAAGGTGAGGCGCTTTATGCCCGGGCCTTCGCGGGCCTACAGTTGGCCCTGGCGACGCTGGGGGACGGCGATGAGCTGGATGCGCGACTGGATCTTTCCCTCCATCTGCCCGTGGGGGACGCCCATGATGGCAAGTCCTGCCGCTGGTTGCAGCGTCAGGTAGGCCCGGCCATCGTGCGTTCCAGCATGGCCTCGCGGCCCTTGAACCGCTCCTGGGGCGCAGCCCTGATGCGCCTCGCCCAGTCCCTGCTCAACCACCACACGATCCGCGCGCATCCGCGCGTACTGCCTGGAGAAGCCTGAATATGGGCCGTGGCGGCACCCGGCCGTGGGAAGCCATCGGCCGGTACCGGCGCTACTGGCTTAGCACCTTCATCGTTCTTCCGGCGTGCGGCGCTGGCCTGACACTGGACCAGGTATTGACGGACCGCCTGCCTTTCTGGCTGGAACTGCCGACGCTGCTCATCTTTGTATTGCTGTTCGCCTGGATATCCGCAGGCTTCTGGACGGCGCTGGTGGGGTTCGTTCTGCTCATGCGTGGACGCGCCGATACCGCGCCGGGCAGCCCCGAATTGCATCTGGCCGAGCCGCGGCTGCAGAGCCGGGTGGCGGTACTCATGCCGATTTACAACGAAGAGATAGAACGGGTCGCCGCGGGTCTCCAGGCTACCTATAAGTCCATACAGAAGACCGGCGCGCTCGCCCATTTCGAGTTTTTCCTGTTGAGCGATACCCGCGACCCTGCCATCTGGCTGCGCGAAGAGCTGGTGTGGTCGACGCTCTGCGAGTCTTTGGACGCTTTTGGGCGCATCCATTATCGGCGGCGGCCCATCAATAACAAGGCCAAGAGCGGGAATGTGGCAGATTTTTGCCGCCGCTGGGGTAAGGGTTACGAATACATGGTGGTACTCGACGCCGACAGTGTGATGAACGGCGAGACGCTGTACCGGATGCTGGAGATGATGGAGGGTAATCCTCAGGTCGGCATCATTCAGACCCAGCCAGTGGCGGTCAATCGCGAAACCCTGTATGCGCGCCTGCAACAGTTCGCGCAGCATCTGTATGGCCCGATTTTCAGTGTCGGCCTGCGCTTCTGGCAGTTGGGCGACGGCCATTATATCGGCCATAACGCCATGCTTCGAATCGCTCCCTTCTCCCAATATTGCGCCCTGCCGGTGTTGCCGGGGCGGGCCCCTCTCGGCGGCCCACTACTGAGCCACGATTTTGTCGAGGCCGCGCTCATGGCCAAAAGCGGCTGGGAAGTCTGGTTTGTGCCCAGCCTGTCCGGGAGTTATGAAGAAGTACCTCCCACCCTGATCGATGATCTCAAACGCGACCGCCGCTGGGCGCAGGGTAATCTTCAACATCTGCGCCTGCTGGCAGGGGAGGGGCTGCGTCCGGCGCATCGTTTTCTTTTTGTCAACGGTGCCATGTCTTTTTTGGCGGCGCCCTTGTGGGGCCTGTTTTTGATCCTGGGGGCGCTGGGCTCGCTCCACTGGGCCAATACCGCCAGTGACGGCAGCATCATCACCCCACTCGACTGGGACTGGCTGGTCAGTCCCATGCCCTTCTGGCTGTTTGGGGTGACGGCAATTTTACTGCTGTCGCCAAAATTCATGGCGGTGCTCTGGGTATTGCGTCAGCACGGCCGAAAAGAGCAATTCGGCGGCGCATTCCATCTGGTGATCAGCATGTTTTTGGAGAGTATATTTTCGATACTCATGGCGCCGATCCGTATGGCCTTTCACAGCCAGTTCGTGATTCAGACCCTGATGGGGCGCGGCGTGGGCTGGGGCGCGCAAGTCCGTGGCGATCAGGAGACTTCCTGGCGGGATGCGCTACGTTATTTTGGCTGGTGTTCGGCGCTGGGTTTGATTCTGGCAGGGATACTCTATCCCTTTCTGGGGGCGTGGCACTTTGCCTGGCTGGTCCCCATACTCGGGGGGCTGGCGTCGGCGGTGCCCCTGGCGGCCTGGACGAGTCGCCCCGCGCTGGGGCGCTGGACCCAGCGGCATCATCTTTTTGTCATCCCCGAAGAAGTACATATCCCGCAGGAATTGCAATCGCTCAGCGCGGATAGGGAGGCCTATATGCCCCACATAGAGGGGGACCCCTTTGTTCAGGTGGTGGTGGACCCCCGTTTCAACGCAATACATACCGCCTTGCAGCGTAACCGCACCGCCGTCTGGCCACGTGCGGCGAAACTCTGTCACAAGGCGCTGGAACAGGGTCCGCAAGGGCTCAGCAACCGGGAGCGCAACGTACTGCTGACCGATCGCAACTCCATGCTCGCGCTGCATCGTGCGGTCTGGTCCACGGCCGATCGGACGCGTCTGGCGGCCTGGGGGTTGCAGAGCGAGGCGCAGGTGTTGTCCGACGCGTGATCTCGATTCGGCCGAGGCTCAGGAACGCCGGTTGCGGATTTCCGCCAGACGCTCCGCGCGGGCACCTTTTCCGCCCAGGTAGCCGGGTACGATGCTCTCGACAGAGGTGGCCTGTATCTGGAAGCGGTCGGCCAGATCATTTCTGGTACAGACGCTGTCGACGGACAGGGAGAGCAGGTTATCGCGAGTGAGTACCCTGCCCGGCAGCCTTTCCATGATGCTGGCCTGAAGATTGCCAGCGAAGTCACCGAGGGGCACGATGACGCGACGGGTGCCGATCAGACTCTGGGTATATGCCACCAGTTCACCGAGGGTATAGACTTTCGGACCACACAGATCATAGGCTTGACCGTAGGTTTTTTCGTCATCCATGGATTGCACGTAGGCGCTGACGACATCTTCAATCCAGACCGGCTGCATTCTGGCTTTCGACCGGGCCAGCGGAATGAAAAAGGGGATGTTGCGCAATAGCCCGGCGAAGCGGTTGAAAAAGCTGTCACCCTCACCAAAGATCACCGCTGGGCGAAAACAAGTGGTTTTGAGCCCATGGCTCCAGAGCGGCATGGGTTCTTCCAGATAATCAAAGTGTCCCATTTCCGCCTTGTTCCCGCCCGACTGGCGGACGATCTCCTCACCAGCCCCCTTGGAGCGCAGATAGGCGCTGGGACCGGCAGGGCTGGCTCCCAATGCGCTCATGTGAAGCAGACGGGGGATGCCCAGATCATTGCAGGCGCCGACCACCAGGCGCGGGAGTTCGACGTGGTTCCTGTCGAAATCGCCTTGATGGCGTTCATTGAGGATTCCCACGAGATTGATGACGACATCTCGTCCTGCGAGCTGCTTTTTTAACGCGATGGGGTCATGGACATTGGCCTCGATCAACTCCACGCCGGGGAGTACCAGCAGATTTTCACGGTGACGTTCGCGGTTGCGCGTCAGGATGCGCACGGCGTGCCCTTTCTGGCTCAACCGCTCTGCCAGGTGCCGCCCCACGAAGCCCGTGCCCCCCAGAATACAAATTTTGTGAAATGTCATGACTCCTCCAGAATGATACCTGCCAGCATAGCACAGGCTTATGAACGGTGGGGGCGGATGGGCCGTGTTTGTTCGAGGCCCTCCATATGGGCTATAAACCGAGATGGTATTTGAGGGAGGAATGACATGGCGGGATATTCGGCAGGGCGGAAATGCGGGATGCAGGCAGGAGCGTATTTTGCCATGCTGGGGGCGCTGGTGATGGCCCTGGCGGTGATCGCCGGCGCGGCAGGGGATCATCTGGTGGCTGGTAGGGTAGGTGGCGGTGCGCTGCATATTTACGATATTGCGAATCGCTTTCAGATTTATCACGGGCTTGGTCTGCTGCTCATCGGCGTGTTGATCCGCCAATATGGCAGGCGGCGCCTGCTCTGCGCGGCGGGACTGCTGATGGCCCTGGGCGTTCTGCTGTTTTGCGGCGGACTCTATCTGCTGGTGCTGACCGGCTATTCGTTCTGGGCATTTTTCGCCCCCATGGGCGGGACGGCGCTGATTTTTTCCTGGCTCCTGCTGGCGTTAGGTATCTGGCGGGCCTCCAAAACGCAGGGGAATGGTGATGCTGATTGCAACGGGTAATGCATACGGAAAATATCTGGATTTTGCCGATGCCGAAGTGGGGGACAGGTTCTGGGTTGTGGAGCATGTGCCCTATAGCGGGACGGTAAAATCCGTGCGGGCATACAGCGTGACGGAGATCAACTCAAAAACCGTGCTGTGCCATGCCGAAGAAGGCAAGGCGCTCAAATTGAAACGCGCTTTGCCTCAGGAAGACTGCTATTTGGATACCGATCCATATTTCCAGAATATTGCCCGCACTATGCAGATATCCACGCAGGTACAGGCGGTGAAAAAACTGGTAAAAGAACATGAAACCATGGACTTTGACCAGGAAGTCATCGACGCGATCATGGCGTGGCAGAAGAGGGTGTCGATGCGGAAGATCGCAGCTTGCGCGCAGCCATGAAGTTCATCATGCCCGAGAGATTCTGCCCTACGGGGTAGCTATTCCGTATTGGCCGGTCAAACGGTGAACGCAAACCTGATGATGGCGCAAGATCGCATCTTGCTCTATCATGAAACATCAAGATTGATCATGATGGAGATGGCCATGACGACTGCCGTCCGCGAAAAATTTTCCTCCCAGGCGGCACCAGAAGTGTTGGCCGCGCTGCGCCAGATCGCAGAAAGCCAGGGGCGCCAGTTCCAGACGGTGCTCGATGAAGCCCTGCGCGACTACATCGACCGGCAGCAGAAGGAGCGTCCCCGCCGCCATGCGATGACTTCGTTCGCGTCCAGTCTCGACGAATTTGACAGCCTCTACCGCGAGTTGGCGAAGTAAGCCGTGCCGCACGATTACCTGACGGTGGCCGATGTGCTTGGCATGCACACGGTGCTGATGCAGCGTTACGGCGGTGCGCTTGGGCTGCGCGATCCAGGGGCGCTGGAGGCCGCATTGTTCCGCCCGCAGACGGGTTACTACAACGACATCCTAGCCGAGGCCGCTGCGCTGCTGGAAAGTCTGGCGATCAATCACCCATTCGTTGACGGGAACAAGCGCATCGCCTTTGCGGCTGCCGACGTGTTTTTGCGCATCAATGGTTGGCGCGTGCGACGCGCGCCAACGCAGATCCACGCGGAGATGATGCAGATGTTCGAGTCAGGTACGTTCGACATCGCCCATCTTGATCCTTGGTTGCGGGGACTTGCTAGCGCCGATGGGACGTGAGTGAGTACGGTCAAAGCTATGGATGGCTTTCGGCAAGCCCAGTCCGCACGGCCTTCCGGGAAAGTCGGAGATGTTAACGGGCAAGTATGTGGCCTAGCGTGGCCAGATCATTGATACCGCGCTGGTACCGGCACCCAAGCAATATTTCTCCAGAGATGACCAAGCCTCGGGGACATCAATTGACGAGTTTCCATCCCGTGGGGCCGCCCAAGGGTAAACCAGCACCGAAGCCCGTGGGGAACGTTTTTGACGGTCCGGTATTACTAGCTGCGCCCTGCAACAAAGTACGCCGCTCAGTTACCGTGCTTACGACGTGCGGAAACTCATGGAACACCATCTTATCGACAAGACGGAAGACCAGCAGGTTTTCGTGCCTTGGGATGACGTGGAAATTCACCTGTCCTTGAGTGCGGCATAATAAGTATAAATAAATCAGTATATTGTTGTCGAGTCGTCCGGTTGAGCGTGTCTGTAGCCGTTCATTGGTGTGGAAGACTTGCGGGTTGCCTCTTCCACGATACGCCTGGTCGCCGCGCTCACTCGAAGAGCGTGGCGACCTTCGCCAGCACCTCGTCCATGATCGAGGCCGGCAGAGTGTCCACTTTGCGGGCATGTCGGGCGGCCAAGTCAATCACGCGTGGCTGATCGCAACGCACGACGCCGGTGGTTTTGATGCCGGTCACTGGCACTGCGAAGCCAAGGCGGCGGGCGAAATCGCCGCCGTTGGTGATCGGCAGGATCACCGGCAGCCTAGTGGCTTCGTTGAACTCGGCGGGCGACACGATCAGGACGGGACGGCTACCGCTTTGCTCGTGTCCCGCAGTTGGGTCGAGCGACACCAGGAAAATATCGCCGCGCCTCATAGCAGCTCGCCACCTACGGCGGGCGCATCGACCCATTCACGTTCCTCAGCGGGTTGCGGCTGCGAATAGTCGGACGCGGCCAGCAACTCCGCGAGCGTGTAGCGCGGCCGTGGGTTGGGGTTAACCACCAGACAGCCATGATCGACGACCAAGCCGACCGTCGCACCGGCTTGCAGGTGCAGTTGTTCGAGGAACGCGGGCGGGACGGCTAACATGATCGAGCCGCCGACCTTGCGCAGATTGGTTGTATGCACGATGCACCTCCAATGCGTTAAGTTATATCAAAATATAACTTCTATTGATCTGGACTGCAAGCTGTAAGTGTCGCCAGACCACGCCACCAGTCCAGCAAGCCCTTGTCAGGTTACCTCACTGGCCATCGCCCTGCGCGATGAAACCATTGGCCCCCGCCCTCAGCTTGCGCCTGCCGATCTGGAGAGCGGGATGGACGGGGCTTTTGCTCCTTATTGCTATAGAATACCACTCAAGCTATGCACCAGTTGCGCCTGCAGCACAGGCAACGCCGTCTTGAACGACAGGTTCACTTTATTTGCGGTGGACACAATGCGCGTGCGGTAATCCATCCAATGCCCCACCTGACTGGTATTCTGGCTAGTGCTGGTACTGGAGCCTACATCACGATAGGGTCATCTCAATCACGGGGCCCTTCGTCAAATCGAGTGGGTAGGGGGTAGGATGCCTGTGGAGCAGTTGCGTCCCGAATAGGAGTTAGAGGGTGGTCCCTGAAGAACTGTTTTCTCTCGCGTTAGGATTGGTTCCGCCGTGGTTGGTGGAGCATGTGTCTTTCACGGCGGAGGAAAAGCGGCTGGATCTGCACATCCACTTTCGAAAAGTGCGCTGTAATGGCTGTCCCAGTATCGCCGGTGAAGGTGCCGCTGGGGAAAATGCCGCTGACCATATACTACTTAGAGGCATACGATCCGACCATAACAGAGTCATTGACGGGGAGTGACGTATCTTTCATTTTTCGTGGTGAAGAAGGCCTTCCTGAGGTTTTACCATTTACCCCCACTACAGCCATAAGGTCCTGTACAGGTGTTGAGGCCAGCATCGGTAGTGGTAAAGACAACATTATTAGCGTTGTCGAATTGGCTGGGGATCCCCGTTGCGGTGATGGTAAAGTTTTGACCGGTATTTTGTAACGTAAGCGAATAGGTAAAGTATTGCCCGGTGATCGACGCGGCAGACGGAGTGGGGGCGGTATTCGCTACCGGCCAAAGGATCACGCCACCACAAGTGCCCGCAGCAGTTAGTGCTGCCGAGTCCCCCATGGAACCTGCATAAGCGCGGCAGTCCTGATAATACTGTTGCTCTTCGGTGTTCAGCGTTTGCAGGTTGCTTTTGGCGTGGGTAGTTTTTGCGTTGATGACGTATTGCGAATATTGAGGAATTGCGATAGCTGCGAGAATAGCGATGATGGCAATGACTATCATCAGCTCTATCAGCGTAAATCCATGACTATTATATTCTGACCTCGTTCTCTTTTGCATGGCACTTTGTCCTCGCGGCGATATTCCTCGGATCTTCATCGATTGGTCCACGCACGGGTTGCTGCTCCGCCGTTAAACGGAGGGAAGAAGTTGATGGACTGCGGCGTCGTTCCGCCCCCTGCACCCGGCAGCAGGAGCCGCATACCGGTGGGGCTGGACGTTACCGTAGGTTGAGGGGCTTGTCCCGCCACCTGGATGCTGACTATGCTTGCGGCGGTGCCCGTAAAACCAAATGGATTGGTGCTGGGTACCGCGCCCGTCAGGTAATTTACCGCGGTAATCCAGGATGTCCCATTGCTGCTGGTGCAGGGATCGGTGCTGGTGGTGCCGGGCACATAGCTGGTGAAGATGACATCGCCAAAGACCAGCAGCGGATTGACGATGACCCGTTCTCCGGTGATGGGAAGATCGATATACCAGCCCATTTTACCGCCTGGGGCACTGGAATAGGTGACGGGATAATTGGTGCTGGTGCGGGTGTTGTAGGTGGTGCCGCCCGTAGTGTTGGATGCCGTGGTGGTGCTCAAGGTCTGCTGCACGAGACTGGTCCGGGTGATGGGCGTCGTCATGGTGCCCGGATAAGTCTGATTCACATCCCATACGCCGTAGAGGCTTTGGGTCAGGTTGTCCGTGGTGTCGCTGGAAAACAGCCATTGGCCGGTGCCGAACATGACACCGATGTGCCCCTGGGTGTCCTGAGAGACGATGGGTGTGGTGGAAATGGGCTGACGATTACCGCCGCTGTCCGTAGCCACAAACATAGGGCCACCGCCATAGCCGAGGGTCGGCAAGCTGGACGGGGATTGGGTGCCCTGGGGTGGACTGGCGTTGACGGGGAGCTTGACCTTCCAGAGGTCGCCTTCGTTGTCGGTGACATAGAGGGCTTGAGCATAGCCGGGGGAATTGAAGCTGGCGGCGGCGATGCCGGCCACAGAGAGCTGGCTGCCGCTGACTTGATTGGGAAGAGTCAGTGTCGTCAGCAATGTACCGTTATTGGGGTTGACGAAGTAGAGGTCACCGTTGCCGGTGCTGGTCGGCGTAGTCTGGTAGCCGGAACCAAAGACCGCTACCCAGCCCATGCTTTGGGTCTTGACCAGGAGCGGCTGGGAGATGACATAGCCCATGGCACTGAAACCGGTAGTGCTCGGCGTGATCTCCCAGGGGGAAAGTTGGCTAGCCGTTGGTGTCGGATTGGTAACGTTCAGGGCATAAATGCCGGGAACTCCGCGGCCCTCGGAAGCCACCAGCAGGGATTCCCAGGCCGTACAGGTGCCACTGTTACCCGTACCGGAGCCACCCGTACAGAAATCCCCAACGGTGGGCGTACTGTCCATGAGATATTGATGGCTGAAGTTGCTCAGGCTGATGCGCTGATCCAGATAAGGGATGACGGCATTGGGGATATAGGCCCAGAGTTCTTTACCGGCATTTTGCTGCGCCGTGCCGCTGGTGCAGCCTGCTGGCGGGGTGACGCCGCTGGGATAAGACGCAGCGCAGGCGTCGATGGCGTGGAGCATGCCGTCATTAGCTGGGGTATAGAGCACCGGCATGCGGCTCGCGTTCGCGTAGGCAAACTGACCGTAGCCAGAGAATGTGTAATTTGAGTTTGGTGCGCCCTCATATTGCGGGGAGGCGTCGATGATGTCGCCCAGTACCTGCCCGTTGCGGTTGCGGAAAAGAATACCGTCCTGGCTGGTGTCGCCGCTGATGTTGGCTACCACCTGGGCGATGGCAGCCCCGGAGACATAGGCCGGATTGGTGAGGGCCGTAGTTTGGGTGGCAGAGAGGTTTACGGTCTGGAAGGACACCGCGCCGCTGCTTCCCATGGTGAAGATGTTGCGGCTGCTGCCCTGGGCGCTGATATTCTTTTGCGCGCTCCATGCTGCCGTCGTACTGAACGTGCCGGTGTTAGGGTTATAGAGATAGGCCTGCACATCGCCCGTCCAGACGCCGGAGGTGTAGCTGGGCACGTAGGCGATGCTGTTCTGGGCAAGCTGGGTACCGGTGACGGCAACGGAGGATGTGCTTTGGGTGCGGGTCTGGATGTTTTGCAGGGCGGCGTTGAGGCTATTAGCTAAGGATGTGGGGTCGGTGGCGGAGTAGTAGTCGCCATGACCATTGATGCCCGCATGCCAGAGATCGTCAATGAGTGCGGGATTGTTGCCGCCTTGGGATGGGAACGGATCGGGCCAATTCAGCGTTCCGGCTTCTATTTGTTGCAAAGCGCTGGGATAAGGCAGGGTTCCTTGCACACCCATGCCCACGGTGAAGGTCACCATGTGCTGCCAGAAGGCGGGATCTGAGGGATTGGTGGGGACGTTGGCGGTCATGCCCGGTTGGAGGTCATTTTCCCAATACCAGAATGCGATGTTGGCGAGGGAGTTACTCCAGTTTGTGGAACTGCCTGAGCTGGTATCCTGATACGGAGGATTTGGGGTGTATTGATAGGCCTGTCCACTGGTGCCGGTCATATTTGGTCCCGTCAGATCATCGGCATTACCTACAGTTTGACCGTTGGCGGTGGAAATGGGTGAGTTGGCGCCATTGTTGCCGCCATTGTCATCATTCCAGCCGCCATCCGTGACAAACACGGTATAATTTTGCCGACAACTGAATACTTTATTCCCATAGTTTTGCTTTTCTTCATCGCTGGGTCCCCAGGGGGATTTGCCTTGATTGGGCGTTTGCATCAGCCAGTTCCCGACGGCGGAAAGGGCGAGGCGGGATGGCGTTGATTGGGGAGGGATCTGCTGGTCGAAGAGTTGGGTTAGAAAGTTGTTGCGATAATTGAGAGAAAAAATCTGCCTCGTACTGTATTGTGGAGAGCCGGTATTATTTTGACCGCCATCAGTAATTTGGTTGATGGTTGCAAAATCCACCCGGTAGTTGTCGGGGAGCTGCATGAACGCTTGGCTGACCGCCCCTCGCGCCATAAAAATATGATTGCGGTAATATTGGTACCAGTTGGCGTAATTCTGGATCTCATCCGAGTAGCTGCGGACAATTTGCTTGCCTGAAGCCGTGATGAAAATATAATTGCCGTTCTGGTAATAGGTATGGTTGGGCAGGGGATTTGTGGGCAATGACGGCGGCGTGGTGCATGCGGCATTCCCATACGGGTTCGTGGGTGCTGGGCTGGGGCAGATTTCCACCTTTTGATAATTGTTGATGCTATCCTGACTGGTCGCGCTATTGCTGCCAAAATAATTGAAATAGACGGCCGGCCAAAATCCATATTGTGGCGTTACTCTGTTCGCATGACAACTAACTCCGCCCCACCGGGTGAGGCAGGATAAGAAATTGTTGATATATTGGCCGTTGTACTGAGAAAGTTGGCCGTTGTACACATATTCCCAAGTGGTATTGGAGTTTCCGGAAAATCCATTGCTGCTAGTGGTACTCTGAGCATTAGTGCTATTGTTCCAGGTGCTAAAGTCCCGGTACCCTGCACCGGAGGGTGTGGCTGGATTTAACAAGGTTTGCGTCGGGTCGGCATTGGGCATGAGCCAAAGGTTGAGTTGACCGTTCCATACACACGCCCTTCCAGCTACAGATGGGGTGGGGGAAGTATTAGGAGAATTGGGGTAAGGCGCGGGGCAGGCCCAAGGGGTATAGGTTGTTGTCGGGTTGTAATAGATGGGGTTGATAGCTGCGGAGCGGAACTGCGCGGCGAGGATATCCTGACTGCTGAAGGAAGGGATTTGATCGCCGTAGGTGCTGGTGTTGGTGCCGAAGAGACTCGAGTTTCCGAGAGGAAATCCATAGTCAACCCAGGGATATTGGGCGGTTGCTTGTTGCAGGTAGTCCCCTTGGCTTCCGATCCATTCCCATTGCATGGAACCGGAATCGTCGAGAAGAAAAATGAGATTGGGTGCCAAGCTACTGGCGTTGCTTATCCCCAGCGGAATTTGCGGAAATGGTGATGCCGCCTGCGCCTGGGCGCCAACCAGCAGGGCGCCAAGAATGGCAGTGTGGAGGATGAGGCGGTAGCCGGCGCTCTGGTGTCTGATTTTCATTGGGAAACTCCTACTGCGCCGGCAGGGCGACGGTGTAGTTTTGGATGACCTGGGTGTGGCTGGCGTTGGGGTCTACGGCCGCTACCAAGACGATGTAGTAATACATTTGGCGCAACAATGGGGGTGCGGATGGATTTAAGCTCACTCCGGCCGACGGTTGCACCCCTATGGTATTCCCACTGGCACTGGTGGCGAGGATGGCATAGCGGGTGGCAAACTGCGTGCCAGTCAGCGTTCCCTGCGTCGGGTTACACCACAGGCTACTGTTCGCATCGCTATTAAGATTACTTATGAGTGACGCCACGCTCTGCTGGTTCGGTGCATAGCAGCAACTGGCGTTGGCACCATTTGCGCAAGGGTTGCCGGCGGTAGTCAGTGTAGAGGTTGGCAGGTAGGTACTGTTCGTCTGGCTGTACTTGAGTATGTTGCTGAGTAATGTCTGATATGAATTGCCCGCGCTCTGCGCGGCTTCCGCACGAAAGCGCAGGTTACCCGCCACCATGGTATCAGTGCGGGTCATATAGATGGCCGCAAGCAGGATGATGGTGAGCGCGACCAATACCAGCAGCACGATGATCATCGTAGCCCCCCCTTCTTGGGGGTGTATGTCACGATGATGCTTCATTGGGGCACCACATAATAATTACGCAAAGGAATGACACCTTGTAACAGCGTATAGCGATGATTGCTCATGGTGGCTACCGTGGCACCGCCCGGCATGGTAAAGCTGGTCGGCCCGTGATACTGCCGGTCGGAACGCGCGCTGCCAATGAGAATCGCCAGTTGTATGCTTTGTAAGAGATCACCGTTGGCATTGATTCCGCCTATGCAGGTTTGCGGAGTCGTGCCATTCTGATAGTTGCATTCGGCGCTCATGGCAATCACTCCACAAGCGACGGGAGCGGGAGTGGGTTGTGCTGCGGTGGAGCGATCCAGACTCCCCAGGGCGCAGGTCGTGCTAACCGGAGCAAGGCTGTAGGTCACCGCTCCGGCTTGCGGGTTTGCTGCATAGGCAATGGCTGAAAAAGGACTAGGAGTACTCAGCGAGATGCTGGTACTGCCGACGGCATTGATTGTATCGGTAACACAGCCGCCACCGGCTTGCTGTGCTCTGAGCAGAATGGGTGTCGACGTAGTGAGCGCGCTTCCCCCTGGCGCGGTGAGGGGGATGGCCCCGTCTCCGGCATTGACGTTACCCAAGGGAATGCTGGCGAGATCCAAACCAGTGATACCGGTGGACACGGTTATCGCGCTGAGCAGGTCGGTTCCTGCAGTACTGTAAGTGACAGACACGGCAGGGATAGTCGCGGCGCAGCTCTGTGGCTCCAACCCGTAGCCCGCCTTGCCAATATCCTGCTGAATCATATAGAGCGCCACGCGGCCTTGTTGCCACATATCTTGCGTGGCCATGGTCTGGTTGTTCTGCCGGGTGAAGGCGTTAAATATTCCAAAGATAGCAATGGCAAAGAGTAAAGAAATGACCATTACTACCAAGAGTTCTACCAGCGAGAATCCTTCCTGTCGGTTTACGTGGCTGCGCGCATTTGCCATGGTTTAGAATCCCACAGGCACAGTGATTTGATAGGTTTCAGGACCGGTACCGGTACGCGATTGCCACTGGATAGTGATGCTGGCGGTGCATGCGCATGGCTCGGAGGTCGAGCAGGTGCTATTGGACCCGTCGGTCGCCGAGCAGGTGATGCCGGTGACCTGGCCGGTCGCCTGCGGCAATCCGGTATCCGGCAGTTTCTGGCCATTGCTGTTCAAGCCGATGATGGTTCGCTGCCAACTCTGGACATTGGCTAACTGGGCGCCGGTGGCTATCGTGGAGACTGTTGGCGCGGCGCTGACTTGAATGTTGTCGTATTCCATGATGTTAGTCGTATCGCTGCCGTTGCCCAGCGCTGTCCACAGATATCCCGTCATCTGGTTCGCTGCGTCGTTCGCTGTGGTGATGTACTGGCTATTGGTGTCCAGCTTCTGGATGGATAACTGGAGATAGGCCAATGCCAGAATACCAAAGGCAAAAATCGCAATGGCGACCATGACTTCAATCAGATTGAATCCCTGTTCGTCGGATAGAGGCAGCGGCATCGGGTGACTCATTGGCATTGTCCTGCGGTCTTTCCCTGCAGGCAGGAGATGATCTGACCACCGGGGCTGGCGATGACCAGCCATTGATTGCTGCCGGAACTGCTGTTGACGAATGTATAGATACCGCCCGGCTGACAGCTACCACCACTCCCGAGATTGCCAATAGCCGTGAAGCATAGAGTGGTCCCTGTCACCTGACAGCCGACGCGCGGGTAATGGTTTTGAAAGTCGCTTTGTGTTTGTTGTGGCGCCCGCGACGAATTCGGTGCTGTAATTTGCCAGGCACAGAACGATGCCGGGCCACTGGCGTTGTTACCGGAGATAGCCACGCTTACCACTTGATTGGTTTTAATAGCTTCGGCACGCGCCCATTGGAGATTTTGCTCGAACCGCCCGGCTGCACTCTGGGTTTGGTCGTTGACTAAAAATGAACCAATCATGGGTATACCTATGGATAATAAAATAGCGGCCACCGCAATGGTGATCATCAGTTCGATCAGGGTGAAGCCCTTACCGGCGGCCTCACCCCCCATGCGTCACCACCGCGCCCATCTTGAAGATCGGCAGGTACATGGCGACGACCAGGGTGCCGACGATGATGCCGAGCACCACCATGATCATCGGCTCCATGAGGGTGGAGAGGCGACCGACCGCTTCTTCGACCTCGTTCTCATAAAAGTCGGCGACTTTGCCGGACATGACTTCGATGGCGCCGGTTTCCTCACCGATGGCGAGCATCTGGGTGGCCATGATGGGAAAGACGCCGTCGGCTTTCAGTTGGGTGGTGATGCGCCCGCCAGTGGCGACGTCGTCACGGGCAGCCAGGACGCTACGCTCGATGATGACGTTACCGGACACTTTGGACAGTGTTCCCAGGGCTTCCATGATGGGCACGCCTGCCCCCTGCATGGTGGACAGGGTGCGCATGAAGCGCGCCACGGCGCCCTTCAGCAGGATATCGCCCAGCACCGGGATTTTCAGGGAGAAGCGGTCTATGACGGTTTTGAAGGACAGGTTGCGCTTGTAGGCGTAGATGAAGAGCCATACCGAGGCGATGGGTACGAACACCACGATGTACCAGTGACTTTTCATCCAGTTGGAGATGTTGATGACGACCTGCGTCAGCAGCGGCAGGGTGGCACCGAAGCTGCTGAAGAGTTGTGAGAATACCGGGATGACGAAAATCATCAGGATCACCACGACCACGACCATGACGGTGACGATGGCCGCCGGGTAGAACATGGCCGACTTGACCTTTTTGTTCAGCGCCAGGGTCTTTTCGCGATATTCGGCCAGGCGCAGGAGGATGGTGTCGAGGATGCCCCCCTGCTCACCGGCGGCGACCAGGGACACGAAAAGACGGTCGAAATATTTGGGGAAGTGGGCCATGGCCTGCGACAGGGATTCACCTTCTTTCAGGTGCTTGAGAATCCCTTGGAGCAGTTTTTTCATACCCGCGCCGGAGGTGGCGGAAATCAGTAGTTCGAAAGACTGCACGATGGGCACACCGGCGTTGATCATGGTGGAGAGCTGGCGGACCATCACCACCAGTTGCGCTTCCTTGACACCCTTTTCACCGAAGAGAGGCTGCGGCGCTTTGCGCACCACCGTTGGTATCAGTCCCATGCGGCGCAGGTTGGAGCGCACGGCGTTGGCGGAGACGGCGTTCATTTCGCCTTTTTTCTTTTCTCTCCCGCCGGGCGAGGTCGCCTCCCACGTAAAGTCGTAGGTCTTTGCCTCGCGGAGTGCGGATTTCTTGTCTTTGCCCAAGGCTGTCGCCATGCGTTCACCCGTCCCTGTCGTTACTACCCACCCATATAGAACAGTCTGGTCAATTTGCAATGGGCGTTGTGCTGTCGCGGACCGGCGGGACTGGAACGGGGTATTTCAGGAGATGGGTGGCTGCCAGAGCTTGTCCCAGCTTTGCTGGGCGGCGAGACCGAGGCGTTGGGGGAGTGTCTTTTGGCGCTGATAATGGAGGGCGAGCACTTTGCCCTGTCGCGCCGCTTCCAGGATGATCTCGTCGCTGGTGGCGAGATCGTCCACCAATCCGAGCTGGCGGGCCTTGTTGCCCAGCCAGGCTTCGCCGGTGGCGACTTGTTCCAGATCCAGTTGCGGACGGTATTGCCGGACGAAGTCGCGGAACTGGGCGTGGGTTTCTTCCAGTTCTTCGCGCATCTTGGCGCGGCCGGTTTCGGTGTTCTCGCCGAACAGGGTGACGGTGCGCTTGAATTTGCCGGCGGTAAACTGTTCCCAGTCGATGTTGCGATCCTGCAGCCAGCGGTGGAAGTTGGGGATCTGGGCGACGACGCCGATGGAGCCGATGAGGGCGAAGGAGCTGGCGACGATGCGGTCAGCGGTGACCGCCATCATGTAGCCGCCACTGGCGGCGACGGCGTCGACCAGCACCGTGAGATGAATCTTGGCGGCGCGCAGACGTAATAACTGGGCCGAGGCGAGGCCATAGGTGTTGACCATGCCGCCGCCGCTTTCCAGGCGCAGCAGGACGCTGTCGCCGGGTTTGGCGGCCTGGATGATGGCGGAGATTTCTTCGCGCAGGGCACCGACGGCGGAGGCGCGGATGTCGCCCTTGAACTCGAGCAGATAGGCGCAGCTTTCGGCAAGAGGGTCGTTGGCCCTGTCTTTGCGGTCTTTCTTGAGGGTCTTCCGATGGATTTTCAGGGCTTTTTTGTCCAGCCGGTATTGCTGGACGTTTTCGCCCGATTGTTCTAATTGCCTGCGCAGGTCGGTGACCTGCACCTGTCCTGACGTGGGGCTTTTGCGTTTGTTCAGGGCGATGGCGGCGATGCCGCCCACGACGACGAGCAGGGCGACCACGATGGTGGCGGTGTCGGCGAGGAAGAGCAGGTAATGGCTGAAGAAGGTTTCCATGGCGCCAAGATAGGCGGAAAGGCGAGGGCTGTAAAGATTCCGGATATGGTTGAACCCTGGGTGCTGGGGGCGTTATCATTTTACCTCTTGTCGAGGTGCCTCCTTTCATGATCCATGTGAAGTTTTTTGCCAGCGTGCGCGAGCGTATCGGGATGGGGGAAATATCTCTGCCGATGCCGGAAGGTGGTGCCACCGTGGCGGATGTCCTGGCGCTGGCGGAGGGTGAAGCCGGCGTGGTGCTGCAGGGCGCTCATCTGCTGGCGGCGGTGAACCTACGGCACGTGCCTTTCTCCGATGTGGTTCGCGATGGCGATGAGGTGGCGTTTTTCCCACCGGTAACCGGCGGTTAGCTGTGCTCGTCAAAGTTCAACAGGAAGACTTTGATCCGATGGCGGAGATGGCGGCCTTTCCGGCGGATGCCATCGCCGGAGCGGGCGGTTCGGTCACCTTTATCGGGACGGTGCGCGATTATAGCGAGGCGACGGATATCCTGGCCATGGAGATCGAGCACTATCCGGGGATGACGGAGCGCGAGCTGGAGCTTATCAGCGCGGAGGCCGCGCGGCGCTACGATATCCTCGACAGCCTGGTCGTGCATCGTTACGGGCGTCTGGCGCCACAGGACAATATCGTGATGGTGGCGGTCTGGTCGCGGCACCGGGCGGCGGCCTTTGACGCCTGCCGCTTCCTGATCGATGTATTGAAAACCAGCGCGCCCTTCTGGAAAAAAGAGATCACCCCGGAGGGGGTGCGCTGGGTGACCGATTGTCCCGGCTGCCGGGCCGGGAGCCGCGAGGGGCATACCCATGCGCCCCTTGTTTCCCATTCCCATACACTGTTGAAGTGAGATTTTATGCCGAGTTTTGATGTGGTATCCGAAGTGGATATGCAGGAAGTGGATAATGCCCTGCATACAACGGTGAAGGAAATCACCACCCGTTATGACTTCAAGGGCAGCAAGGCGTCGATGGAGCGGAAGGAGAAGGAGATCATCCTCGTTGCCGAGGACGAGTATAAGCTGGGGCAGATGATCGACCTGCTCTCGGCGCGTCTGGTGAAGCGCGGGGTGGATTTGAAGGCTTTGGAGGTGGGTAAGGTAGCCGCCGCGGCGGGTGGGATGGAGCGGCAGGTGCTGGGCCTGAAGGTGGGCCTCGAGACCGAAGTGTCCAAGCGCATGATTAAATTTCTGAAAGACGGAAAGTTCAAGGCCCAGGGCAGTATCCAGGGGGATCAATTGCGGGTGTCGGGCAAGAGCCGGGATGAGTTGCAGGCGGCCATTGCCGCGCTGCGCGGTCACGATTTTGGTTTGCCGGTGCAGTTTACGAACTTTCGGGATTGAGGTTTGACGGGGGTAACATGGACAAGGTGGAATTGGCGGCACTGGTTGCCGGGATGACAGGGGTAAGTGCGGCGGCGGTGATCAGCCGTGACGGAATTCCTTTACAGGTGGAAGGGATGTCCGAAGACGTGGCGGATACGGTGGCGGCGCTGGCTTCTGGCATGTGCGCACTGGCTAAACGCATGAACGAGGAAGGTAATGGTGTGCGCCATGTTCATGTGGTGCTGGCTGACCACGATATGGTGTTGCTGCCGACCATGTCAGGAGCCGTGCTGGTGGTGATGCGGCCGGGGCGGAACGACGAGTCGGGGATCGATGTATTGCGGACTGCTGCGGTGGCTTTATGACGAAGGTGTCGGCACAAAATACGGCACTTCACGATTGGCATGTGGCCCACGGTGCGCGCATGGTGGATTTCGCTGGCTGGGAGATGCCTCTGAACTACGGCTCGCAACTGGCCGAGCATGAGGCGGTGCGGCGGGCGGCGGGGCTGTTTGATGTCTCGCACATGCGGCCTCTGGATGTGAGCGGGCCAGATGCGCGGGTGCTGCTTCGGTATGCGCTGGCCAACGATGTGGCAAAGCTGGACGCTGCGCCGGGCAAGGCGCTGTACAGTACGATGTTGCAGGGCGATGGCGGGATTGTCGACGATCTGATCGTCTACCATCGTGGCGGAGGCCGGTATCGGATCGTGCTGAATGCGGGGGGTGCGGAGGCGGATACGGCGCACCTGCAGGCCCTTGCGGATGCCCATGGCTGGCGCGTGACCCTGCAGAAGCGGCCAGACCTGGGGATTCTCGCGGTACAGGGCCCGACAGCGCGGGCGCTGGCGGCGACGGTACTGGGGATTCCGGCATTAGCGGATCTGGGCGTTTTTCACGCATTGGAACAGGGAGATTTTTTTGTCGGGCGAACCGGCTATACCGGTGAGGATGGCGTCGAAATCGTCGCCGCTAACGGGCTGTTGACGGACCTCGCAGACCGGTTGCTGGCGGCGGGTGTGCGCCCTGCGGGTCTGGCGGCGCGGGATAGCTTGCGTCTGGAGGCGGGGCTGGATCTGTACGGTCAGGATATGACGACGGCGGTTTCGCCTTATGCCAGTAATCTGGGCTGGACCGTGGACTTGCGGGCCGCAGACCGGGATTTTCTGGGCCGGGCGGCACTGGAGGCGGAGTCGGCGGC
>NZ_JABBDR010000038.1 GCF_018854495.1 Acidithiobacillus ferruginosus | reverse complement strand
CATCCTCACCGCTCCACATAATCACATCGGCGGGTTGTCGGCATATCTCGCCATCGGGCCAGCGTCCAGAGGCGGTCAGTGTAGCGGCGACGGCCAGCGCGATGGTGGTCTTTCCGGTCCCGGCCATGCCTGCCAGAACGTGCAGTTTTCCAGCGGCCAACCATCCTGGCCATATCCAACTGATACCCTCGGGCGCGATGGATGACGCACAAGTCAGGGTGACTCCGGGCTGTGGGCTGGCCTGCTCATCCCATTGCGTAGTCATTGGACACCCCCAGCGGCGGCTAGGGCGTCTGATATACGTTCTTCGGCCAGCGCCAGCCGGTCTAGGGATTCCACGTCCATCGCCTCACCGCGATTGACGGCCTCAACGATCAACCGGGCGACGGTGGCTTCATGCGCGATGCCGGTCAGGCAGTCCCGATAATCGAAGGGGCGGCGCATGGAGCCAGTTCCAGACTCGTGGCTGCGCCGGTCGCCGGGGAACAGGTCAGCCAGACTCAACCCCAGGGCTTCGGTGATGGCTTGGGCAGAACAGCCGCTCCAGCACTTGAGCAAGACTTTTCCATCGTCAGCCTCTCTGATACTGAGCGATGGCCGCTTGTCGTCGTGCGCGGGGCATAGAGCCTGCCACTTGCCGGGTCCGGTGGATTTTACCTTCTCCAGACGGTGCAGAACCGCGTCAATCGGGCTATCATTGGATCGTGTTGTTGCGTATGCCGTCCCTGCCCCGGGGCGGCTTTTTTGTTGTGGGGTCATGGAATCAACCCTCCATGCCGGTGCGGCGCTTGGCGATCCAGGCGGCGAGGTCAGCGACCCGGTAACGGACAAGCCGTCCGGTTTTGATGAACGGCAGGTTATAGCGGCCAGTGCAGCGCCAATTGCATAATGTCGCGGACTTCACGTCCAGAACGATGGATGCCTGCCCCTCGTTGATCTGAGTGGGTACGTTCTTCTCGGTAAAGCCAAGGGTGCCTGCGATTTCTTTGACGATCTCGCGGTGGAGTAAATCGGACTCGGTTTGCATGGGAAAGCGCCTATCTGTGGTGAAGGACGGCGCTTATTCTTGGTTAATATTTAAGCCTGCGTAATTTGGCTATGCGTGCATGGCCGTGGCTATGCCAGCAGCGCCGTGGCTATGCGTGCATAGCCCCCCCTAGATTGCGGTCTTTCGCTCTTTTAGCCAATCTCTGACTTGTGCTTTTGCTTTTTCCTCTGTCGTTAGGGTGAGAAGTTTTGCGTCTAACTCTATATTCCACGCTATCGCAAGTGGGGCTATGTCCTCAGCGGCTTTATTTTTGCTTAACTTTGGGTTTTTACTTTTCCTCTGTTCCCATTCTTTAGCCACTCTTAATCTAATCTCGGCGCTTGCAGCATGGCGAATGTTAGCCGCTTTTGTCGCTCCGTTGGTTTTAGCGACAGATGCGATAACTTCATGCGGATCAATGCTCCGGCCAATATCTGCGGCTAGACGTGTCATAAAATCAGATACCCAGGGCGCGTCCATTACGATAGGGTTTTCCTCAAGGGATTTCAGTCCATCCATGACAACCGCAAGAGCCTGTAACGCTTTCTCTTTGCGAACGGATGACAATATTGCTGCCATAATTTCCCTGCATGAATTGAAAAAAAAGGCTCTATTGGCGATGGTCTCAGGGGATAAGTCGCCTCTAATATTTTCAATATTTATAATTATTTGCTCAGCATCATATAGCATATTTGGAAATGCTTCTGCTAATAACCTCTCTAGGTGTGCCGGGTCATTTGCATGGCTCATTATGTCTTTTTGCGCGTCCAAGATGGACGGCGGGACCTCGCCATTTGGCAGTTCACTTACTGATAATATTGCGCGTATCCTACCAAACTGCTCTACAGTAATCGCACATGCTCCTGCCATAACTTCCTGGTGCAGGGCCAGTTCGGTGCTTGCCTCAGCTACACTGGATGACCTGGATGCCATCCAGTCTACTAAGGGGTGAATGGGTAGCGATTTTTTATCCATCATGCGCTCCTTCTCTGCGCTTCCTTCGGGAATAGGTGCCGATTCCAGCGGGTGAAGGTTTCCCATTTTCGCCCCGTCGGGCTATGAATCGGCGGTGAAACTTAAGCCGCGTGCTGCGGTATAGGCCAAGCGCCGGACGCTTTGGCGTCCAGTATGACGATCTCCACAATGCTTCCGTCATCGGCATAGGCAATATTCAGATTCCAATCTTGCGACACTTCGCGGCTGACCGGCTTATCGGTGAAGTGAAGAACCAGAATGTCGTCGGATGCGTCATAGTCGGTTTTCATGCCGCGCACCCTTGCTGGTGCTGTAACAGGTCCAGCAGATATTCGGGTGCCAGGTCTGCGCCGTTGGGCCATGTCACGGTATGGAACAGACTGTGGACCTCTACCCGGCTGAACAGGTCATCATCCCGTAATGCGTCGAATACCGGGCCGGTGAACTCTTGGGACAGGTCCACATCGCCCTCCTGTCCGGTGCTGAATCGGACGTGCAGGCGATGGCCGGGGAGGGCTTTTGCATGGGTGATATATAGCATGGTGCCGATTGCCTCAATTTAAGCCGCGTGTTGTGGTATCGGCCAAGCGCCGGATGCTTTGGCGTCGAGTATGACAATCTTCACAATGCTTCCGTCCTCGGATGCGTCATGGTCGGTTTTCAAGGGCGCGGCTCCAGCCGGACTACGGCGCGGGTGCCGGTAGCGGCGGCGATGCGCGCAATGGTTCGCATGGACGGCGGGGCCTTGCCACTTTCCAGGCGGGCAATAGCGGATTGTGTGGTGCCCATGCGTTGCGCTAATTCCGCTTGCGACAGTCCAGCGCGGGTCCGGGCCTCGATCAACTCGCGGGCAAGGCTGAATTCATCTTCCAGCGCGTCGTATTCTGCCTTGAACGCGGGGTTTTTCATCAATTCCTTTTTGAGTTCAGCTAAACTTGTCATTTCCGTACCTCTCTGGCGCGTTGCCGCGCGATCTCCAATACCTGCTTAGGCGTTTTTTGAGTTTTCTTCACGAAAGCGTGCAGAATCACTAAACGCCTGCCCGATGCTGTGATATAGACTGCCCTGCCGATACCATCCGGTGCCTTGGCGCGTATCTCCCAGAGCTTGTCCTCCAGGTGCTTGATATGTGGCTCGTGGACCTGCTCCAAGCCCACCTGTTCGATCATTTCAAGGATATGGATCACTCGTGCCTGAATACCTTCTGGAAGCGCCATGATCTCCGCCTTAACTCTTTCGTCCAGCGTCTCAACGGTCCACTTCACGATATAGCACTTTTGCGATGGCCGGGCAATTTCTTCAAAGGCACGATCTCGGCGGTGCTCTTGACGCCAGCGGCCACCAGAATGGCGTCGGTGCCTTTCTGCCAGGCGTCTGCTACAGGGTCTTGAGCCAATCTTGCATAGACGGCGGTCGTTTGCTGCGAGTGGTGGCCTAGCCCCTTGCCGATGACGGCCAGAGACACCCCTGCGTCGATCTGGAAGGATGCCAAAGAACGGCGCAAGTCATGCAAGCGCAAGTCCTCGATACCTGCCCGCTGCAACAGCCGTTGCCAGCCCTTTTTAGGCTCTACGAGGTGGCCTGTCTTGCCAGCGCCGGGGAATACCCATCCCTGCGCCCCCCTAGCTTCTGCGCGGGCCTGTAGCACTTCAATGGCGGCGGTGGTCAGCGGTACGACAATATTATCGTGGGCCTTCGCCTTGGAGCCGGGGATGGTCCACGTTCGGCGCTCCATATTGATCTCTGCCCAAGTCATCGCTTGCACATTGGAGCGACGCGCCCCGGTCAGCAGCGAGAGCATGACGTAATCGCGCACATCAGGGTTTTCCTCATCGGCCAGCGCCTCGAAGAACTTGGGCATTTCGTCAGGGTGCAGGCGACGATCCCGGCTTTCCTCTCTGTGCATCTTCAACCCGGCTGCGGGGTTGGTCAGTCCCGGTATATCCAGCGTCTTGATACCGAAGTTGAACACGGCGCGGGTGAGGGCTAACACTCGATTGGCTTGGTAGATACCGGACGCGGTGCCGATCTTCCGGTGTAACGTGCGGATATGCTGGCGCTCGATCTCGGATAGCTTCTTCTTGGCGATGCCTTGCAGGTGCAGGCGATAGTTGCGTTCATCGTTGCCCAGGCTCTTTTTGCCCTTGGCTTTGCACTCCTTCACCCACTCGGCAAAGAGTTGTGCAAAGGTCATCTCCGCCTTCTTGATGCGCTTCTGCTCGGCGGGGTTGGTCCCTGCGGCAATATCGTTGATGATCTTCGCGGCGGTGGTCCGTGCCGTCTCAATGGTCACGGCGTCGGCATCGCCTATGCGTACCCACTCCACCTTGCCCTCCACCTTGCGGACGCAATAGAACGTCTTGGCTCCGGCTGGGGTAATGCGGATGCACAAGCCTTTCTGCCCTTCGTCGTAGACGGTGATCCGTTTGCCGGGGACAGGCTCCAGCGCGGCTATGCGGGCCTTGGTAAATTGCGTCTTCTCAGGCATGGCGTGTTCCTTTGACCCATTGATTTTTGGTCATATGGTCCACTATTTAGGTCAACCATTTGTAAATAATCATCTTCCAGGTTAGCCCGTCTGAAACTGTGGGCCTTAAGATTCTGGTTAGCCGGGCTAACCGTGGGCTAACCCAATTGCGGTAAATCGGTGAATATCGGTAAAGGTAGTATCTGACTAAGTGACTGATACGTCAAGATACATGGGGGTAGATAAAACGTGATAAATGCCCGGCTTTGAGATTTGTAATCAGTGGGTCGGGGGTTCGATTCCTCTCGCCAGCACCAAATAAAACAATATGTTAATATTTTGCGATGGGTTGATTTTTGGTCGTAGCTAGCGTTATGGCTAGCATTTTTTCGGTCAGATCGTCAAATGGTGGGCACATAGCCTCCGGTTGGAGAACCTGAGGTACCCTGAATCTCGGCATCCTGCACCGCATACCACACAGGCATCTCAGCCTTGGCGATCAGATCCGGTTCGACATCGCTTAGTTCCGCCGAGGGATGGCCCGACGATCCCAGCTTTTCAGTCGGAAAAATTCCTCAGCGGATACCAGTACTAAACGATCACCTCCGTTTTTCGTGATGGTCAACGGCTCTGTCAGCGCCTGGCCAGCCAATGATCCATATTAAGCGACACGGCGCTCGAATCACAATCCACACCCCACGGCTTCGTCAGCTCGAGCGCGCCGGGGCTGTCCAGGGGCCCTAAACAACCATGCAGGTCGCCCACAATGAAATCGCGGTCCCGCGTGGCCGCTTCGTGACGCGCGATCCTGGTTCCGGCGAACGAGGCGCCTGTGCCGCCGCCGACTGGCCCATCGGCACGACGAAACAATGCTGCCCAGTACCGCCTTTCCAATGTACCCATATCGATCCCAATCCCTTACGCGAAACTTCCCGCCCTGATGTGCGGGAGATTCGGCATCGAAAGGCGTCAGCGCCGCAAGCACCTCCGTTATCTGCACAGTCCTTCCGCCCCTTACATCGGCGCCCACTTCCATGGAGCCGGGTAATGGTTCCTCTGCCGGAGCTTAACGCACTTTAAATTCCGCCTCCTGAAGGGGCCCCGTTACGATTTCCGCAAGGGACAAGTCCTGATACCCAAAAGCGTGTATGCGGGGCACCAACCCACCAGACCGGTGATTAAAGGAACAAGCCCCAACCACCCCCAAGGGGTTTTGGGTCCGACAAACACCAGTGCAATGACAACAATCCCGACGATGACCCGGATCAACCGGTCGGGCATGCTTTCGTTAAACAGCGAAGATGCAGACATTTTGAACTCCTTTTGTACGCTCATCCGAACTGTATCGTAGGCTGCTTATGGCGCTTTGTCTGTGACTTACTCACCCAATGAATTAGGGATCAACATTCGGAATGCGCCAATTGACGCAGCGCTTGAGGATGAATGATCTGGATCTGTCCTGTACTACGCTGGATCCAGCCGCGTATTTCAAACTCTTTCAGAGCACGACTGATTACCTCCCGGGCTGATCCGAGTTCTGTGGCCAATGCCTGATGGGTGATGTGGATGATCGGCGTTGCGCCTCCCAACTCCAGAAGTTTTTTTGCCAGCCGCACATCCAGACGGGTAAAAACGACTTCCTCAACCAGTGCGAGCAAATCAGTCAAACGGTTTCCGTAGGCGTTGAAAACAAACTCCCGAAAAACGCCAGATTGCGCGACGAGACGCTCAAAAACAGATTGAGAAAGGCTGACGGCTCTAACCGCAGATTCGCTGATGCCCATGGCCGGATAGGGACGATGGCTGAACAGGCAAGCCGTCGTCAGGATGCAGGATTCTCCGGGTCCGATGCGGTACAACACGATCTCTCGTCCCGCCGCAGAAGTCTGCTGCACCCGGATTTGTCCCTCCAGCACCAATAAATACTGATGGCAGGGCGCACCTGCATGAAACACGATTTCACCCGATCCCCAGTTTATGGGTCGTGCAGTGATCAGCAGATTCTTTTCTGGACCGTCGTCGAGCCTTGCAAGGAGAGGGAAATTTTGAAACCAGTTATGCATGATGCTTGTGCAAATGATGCATGCCTGGAACATGCGGATGACTGTGGCGGATTCCTGAGGCTACCGGGAAATTGTGGAGATGCTGGTGGTCCGTATGCATGGTAGAGCTGACCTGCCATCCCACAATCCGACGCGCAATAGCGATGGGTCGCGGCGAGATCAGGTTAGCGAAGTCATCTGTGGTAAGCATTTAAGAGGGCTGCATTGTGGACAAGTATCCAAGGACCAAAACTAAACAGATTAGACATTACCAGTTGGGCTGGCGTTGAAGCCAGCCCAGTCTGGATCTTCCAGAGGAGAACCTCTCCTCCCAGGAACACATTCAGGTCTCACCAAACGCTAGAATACCAACAATAAGTGCTAACACAAGCAAAACAAACGCCAAAACAAAAATCAACCCCAGCAAAAATAAGGCGACCTTAGTAAATAGAGGTACGGTGCTTAGAACCAAAATAGCAGCCACTACTGCCAAGGTAATCGCAAGAGCCCTAGCTTGTTTTTTAGACATGGTAACCACTCCCGTAAGCAATAGCGATATAGCGCTTTCATACGGTTAAAGTATAGTATGCATCCGAAGACTTGCACGCCTGCTACTCTGTCCAGAAGGACCAGGTGCTCTACAGATTTCCAGAACAGATCAGTGTGAGCGGGCTGGGTTACGGGTCAGGCATGCCAATTCCTTAAGTCTCGATTAGAAACCAGAAAAATCCTCGAGTTCTCGATCCCCATCGCGTCTGGTTGACACCACTCACACCACCATTGTACATGCTTAATGGACAGACCCTAACCCCACAGTTGGGATTCTGTGCCCAAACCAGTGGGATGCTCGGCAGGGGTCCTATAAACGAAAGTCGGCGTGCTGTCCAGAATCTCTCCTTGTCCGTCTGTTACAGACACTCGCTAGACGTAGTGGGCCGTGATTTTTCTGCGTAGAGCTCGGTATAGGTGCGTGCGGTGACATTACCCGCGATGCCGAGCAGGGAGCGGAACGCATTGAACGGATAGTAGCGGCGGTTGAAACGAAACCTGAACTCGTCAAGGTACGCCTGTAGGTGCTGCGGACTGACGCCATGATCGCATCCAAGCAGAGGCTCAACATAGTACCGGTAGTGATTGTCTGTGACTACCGGATAAGCACGCGAGAATCTTCTTGAAAGCGGCTAAAGGCTCATCGCATTGCTCATCCGGTGATGACCATCTGGTGCAGCTTCTGTCTTGTCACGGACATCCGGGAAAGCGATGCCCTATGGCTCGTTGCGGAGGGGGCAGCCTAGCCTCGGCAGGCATCGACCATGCGTCCCTCCTAGAGAGAAAGGCAATTGGATCTTGTTGACAAGCGGGGAAGGTCCCATTATTTTATAGTTAAGTTATTTCTTAACTAACGATTAGTGGGGGGTGATCTATGTTTTTCAAACAACGGAGTAGCGCCGACGGGACCTTGTCCTACTTCTATGGATGCGGCGGCAAGGGTTCGGCGGTGGCGGTGGACGTGGTGGCCGGCGACGAGGCGTGGTTCGTGGAGGAGGCGCAAAAGGCCGCGGTGCGTATCGCCTTTGTGATCGACACTCACGTCCATGCCGATCATGTGTCCGGGGGCCGGGCCTTAGCGGCGCAAGTGGGGGCGCCCTATTGCCTGCACGAAAGCGATGTGGGCAAGGTCCATTTCCCGATCCGCGGGCTGCAGGACGGCGAGGTGCTGGAAACGGGTAATGTCATCACCAAAGTCCTGCATACCCCCGGCCATACCTCCGACAGCATCTGTCTCCTGGTCAGTGATCTGCGGCGCAGCGCCGACCCCTGGTTCGTGCTCACCGGCGACACGCTCTTCGTCAGCGGCGTCGGCAGGCCCGATTTGGGGGGGACACCGGAGGAGATGGCGGGCCGGATCTTCGACAGCATCCACGCCAAACTCCTCACCCTGCCCGACGATCTGGAAATCTTTCCCGGCCATGCGGCGGGCAGTGTCTGTGGTGCGGGATTGTCCGGCAAGCCGTCCTCCACCATCGGCTTCGAGAAGCGCTGGGACCCCTATCTGTCCATGACCGACCGGGACGCCTTTATCCGCGAACTCACTGCGAATATCCCGGAGCGGCCGACGGAGATGGCGCGCATCGTGGCGGCCAATCTGGGGGCGGCGGCATGAGCGCGGAGACGGTGCGCTTCGCCCTCTTCGCCGAGGTCTTTGCGGCGCTGGCCCACCCCAAGCGCCTGGAGATGATCCACTACCTGGGAGAACGGCAGCATACGGCGGGGGAGTTGACCGAGCTGACCGGGCTGTCCAAGGCCAATGTCTCGCAACACCTCAACGTGCTCAAGG
>NZ_JABBDR010000037.1 GCF_018854495.1 Acidithiobacillus ferruginosus | reverse complement strand
GCAGTTTCTGGGGATCTTCGCGGGCGGTGTGGCTGGTGGCTGGGGGCTGGGCGTGGCCGGCGAGCAGGGTGTCTTTTATCTCCTTGCCGCCGTCGGATTGCTCCTCGCCCTGCAAAGCTGGAACGGAAAACGCGTGGCACTATTGCTGGAACCGGATTATTCGCAAAAATTATAAAATGAGTGCGCCAGATGCTGTTGAGCAAGACTAGCGAATATGCCCTGCGGAGTCTGATTTATCTGGCCGCCCAGCCATCGGGAAGGCCGGTGCTGAGCCGGGATATTTCTGACTATATAGGAGGCTCCGCGCCATGCGTTACCAAAGTATTGCGCTGGTTGGCTAAGCGCGGAATCCTGTATTCCGTAAAAGGGAAGGGCGGTGGCTATATGTTGCGCCCTGGTGCCGAGTCCCTAAATATTATTGACGTCATTGAGATTACCGAAGGGCGTCCGCTGGAGATACGCTGCATACTGGGCCATGACTGCGTTAAGAATACTACGCCTTGTCCTCTGCACCCACAATGGGAGGCCATCAAAAACCGCGAAATAGGCTTTCTAAGGGGGCAAACTGTTGGCGCGATATCACGGGCAATGTTTTGGGCTGATGCCGCGACAGCTGCCGTGCAGTGTTAGATCCAGATGGGTGCGCCGAACCCCGTTCTTTGGCGGTCTGCTTTTCTGTTGGTTAGAGCAAGACAGGTGTCCTGAAATTATGATGGGGAAAACCATCCAATGATAGGAGTCATTATGACAAGGATTTCACGATTGATAACGATAGTACTAGCACTGGCCGCACCGGTGATGGCACAGTGTGCACCGGCAACCCAGATGGAGTCGTTTTATGATTGTGTATTGCCCCCAACCCTGGCGGTTTATCACGATGCAGTCGTAGCCTCCGGACATATGGCCACGGATGTAAGCTTTTATAAGAATAAAAATCCGGGGGCGTCTTTTGATGAGACCAGTTGGCTGTATGCACTGTACGCAAAAAAGAATCTGTCGCAATGCAAAATCCCGACCGATTCTGCGGACGCCAAAAAGTCGCAATCCATCATTAACGCGGCAAGAGACATCATAGATGGATACATCGCATTTACATGGTCACCAACAACCATGAGCCTAGCCAAGGAGTGGCCGCAAATAAGATCAGGATACGATAGCATTCGTGCCTCTATAGGTAACGAGTACTATAGAGTCAGTGTTCCTGAAGGAGTGATAAAAACGGATGGCAAGTATGAGGCGATGATCCACATGCAGATGGGTCCCATGCACTGAAAATACGATACCTGTCCTGGTTATCGGTCGATATCGCTGATCTGCGGGAACGACGTGTAGGCACTGGTTGTACTTTAGTTCTGGTTTATGCTTGTCTTGATGCCTCGTGCCTTGGCGACACGGAGATGCATGGATGCAAGCATCACTGTGATAGAAATGATTCAATCTGTGGCCGCCGCTGCCAATGCCGCCCCGCATCTATTGGAGATATGGCATGGAACTAAAAATACTTTCTGTGAACGATACCATAGGACTGGTGCACTTCAACGGGCTTCTGAGTCTTGACGAGTGCGCCGAATTGATAGCGATTGGCAGGGTATCCGACGCAAAACCCTCGGTGGTGGTTGATGGTGCTTCCGATGCTGCATATGAAACATCCGGGCGCTGCAGTACGGTAGTGGCGCCATCAGCTGATATGTATCCACTAATTCTGGAGATAAGGCGGCGTATCGAACTATTTTCTGGGATTTCGCAGGAAAACCAGGAACCGCTGCAGATTCTGCATTATACCCGTGGCGGGAAGTATGACATACATTATGATGCTTTTTCGGACGGATCTCCTCAATTGAAGAATGGCGGGAACAGGCTATTAACGGTACTGCTGTACCTGAATGATGTGGAATATGGTGGATGGACACAATTCCCGCACATCATGGCGAATATAGTGCCCAACGCGGGATCCGGTATTTTATTCAGGAATACAGACGCGCAGAACCGACAGTTGCGGGAGTCCCTACATGCGGGCTTGCCGGTTACCAATGGAGAAAAATGGATAGCCTCCATCTGGATACGAGAGAACCCATATATAACGCCATCTGCCGATCGGGTGGGTCAAGTCGTCCGTAGAAAACTGTGACATCCGACGGTTAACCGCCCTCACTGATTTGCCCTATAATTATAGGTGCATTCAATAGTCAGCGTCGTACGGGGTGCTTATTCATCTTGCGTTGTAAGGACCTTCGGTGCATTCCCAGGCTGCGGGCGGCAGCCGATATGTTGCCATTACACTCCATCAGTACCTTGCTGATATGCTCCCATTCAACTCTGCGCGCTGACAAACACTCGTTTTTGACCGGGGCCGCAGAGTTGCCATCATTTTCATGAAACCTAGCGATAATCTCATCTGCGTCTGCGGGTTTTGTCAGATAATAGACCGCCCCGAGCTTTATGGCCTCAATCGCCGTTGCTATGCTGGCGTAACCGGTAAGCACAAGGATTCTGATATCTGGGTTGATGTTCCGTAGGGGGTTTATCATTTCCAAACCGGAAACGCCCGGCATTCGCAAATCCAGAACTACGGCGTCCGGCACGTAAAGTTCCGCAACCGCGATTATATCGGCGGGATCATGCACGGTGCATACCTCAAACCCGCGCCTGGAAAACGCGTTTGACAGCACCCGGCAAAACGTTACGTCGTCGTCCACAACCATAATGTTAGAAACCGGTGTGGCGGTAATATCCGCACTATTTTCCATAGTTCTTACGGTCATTAGTTGTTGGTACTTATCAGCAATGAGGTTAGGGGAAATACTACACGGGTACAGGATCCTCCCTCTCTTCGACTGAACAGGGAGACGCTCCCACCCAAACGGTTTATAATGGTGGTCGCCAAAAAAAGCCCAAGACCAAGACCATCTTCTTTTTTAGAGAAAAAAGGTTGTCCCACATCCCTGGCTATCTCCGGAGTGACTCCGCGACCAAGATCACAGACATCAATGACGACGTCATGATCGCTACAGTGTACATCTATTTCCACATAATCAGGCGATTCGTCGGCGGCGTTATTGAAAATGTTGGTTAGCGCCTGAGTCAAGGTATGCTCCGCAATAATTTTTGCAGTCGATCCGGGGCCATCTGAACGAAACTCGACGTGAATACCAGGACGAGCATCGCCCCATTTAGTAATGATATCATTGAGGTATTCTTCGATGCGTAGCTGGCAACCGCTCGATGCCTGCAACTGGCCGGCGGAAGCAGACATTGTGCTGAGGATACGTTTACACCGCTGCAGCTGTTCATATAAAATACCCAGGCTTTCCGAAAGATTCTGGGTTTCTTTATAGTCCTGCTGCAGATCCTTGGTTATTATTGTCATAGTGGCAAGGGGTGTTCCCAGCTCATGAGCAACACCGGCTGCCAAAGCACCTAGGTCAACAACGCGATCCATCATCAGTTTTTCTTCGCGCGCATGAGCGATAGCCTGATCCCGTTCCTGCAGGCTGTCGCTCATGCGCTTGACGAAATAGCTGATAGCGCCGGCAATTATAATAAATTCAAACCACATTCCCCATATATGCAACTTCATTTCGTAAGTGGCAAGAGCATGTAGTGGTAGCGGTACGTAAGAAGCCATCAATCCTGAATAGCACAATACGGTTATCGCCGCCATTGACCACCCGTATATTTTTGGAAGGGTGGCAACGGCAATAACCAATGGTAACAACAGTAAGGCGATAAATGGATTGGTAGGGCCGCCGGAAAAATATAGAAGGGCCACCAGAATGGCTACATCGGCCAGGATCTGCGCAAAGAACTCATGGTTGCTGATAGGCCACTGGAAATTAAGACGAACAGTGGTGGCCATTGTTAGGAGTATTTCAATGGCGACTACCGTCGCCAAATGCCATATGGGTATGTGCCATTTGAGAATGATCGTAACTACGGCTATGGCCATGCATTGGCCGATGACAGCCATCCCGCGCAGCAGCAAAACGCGTTGGAGGTTTAAGGCGCCATGAGACATGGCGTGGTTAGTGGAATGCATATTAAAAATACACCGTAAGTGACGGGTTATGGATCTCGTTATAAAATATGCCAAAAGTAGGAAACAACGTCGCGAAATATCCCTGCGCACCAAGCTATAAATGGCTTATAGCCCAGGTAACGGCGCAATAAGGCCTGACTCAGGCAGCATGGCGCGCTATTTCCAGCAAAACCAAGGCGCTCCACAGGGGAGCGAACTAACCCACCTATACGAGGTATCATCATATCAGGTGTTATCACCCAGTTACAAATCTGTCCAGGTTGTAGAGGGTGACATCAAAGTCAGCGGCAGCTAAAAATACGGGACAATACGTGCGAATAACATAATATTATTAGTTGCAAATATCCAGACCGGAAAGTAAGCTTTCCGGTGGGTGTTATCTGGCCAGGCTGCCGTGATTACACCGTCGGTTATCCGACATACCTGACCCCATCCAAGCATCGGATGGTCGCGTGCCGGTCGAAGTTCGAACTTGGGAACAGCATGACGGGATAGGTATATCCAAGCTCCAAATGAAATCTGAGGGTCTTTAGTAACGAGTTCTGCTATCATGGGTAAAACAGGCGACGTCTGGCAACGCACGGGGGAATTCATATGACATCCCAAGCTCAAGATGCAAAAATGCGACACCTCGCGGCTCTTGAATCCGCCAAAAGAGCTAAAGAAACCCTCATCAGTATTCGCAAAGCACAAGAACGGAAAACGAAATTCATCAAGTGCAAGGGCCGAAATCAAAAACGATTTATGGTTGGCGGTCTGGCGGATATAGCGGGGATCCTGGAAATGGATAAAGAAACACTCTTAGGCGCATTTATGGCGCTTGCCGGGATTTTTAATGACTCCGCCGAGAGCGCTACAATAGCGGCCTGGAAACTGGCCGGCGCTAGTGAGTTGGCACAACGCGGGGCTACGCGACTAAAAAAATGAATAGTGGACGTCCTCCCAGCCCACCGCCTACGGCTGCCGCTCTCCAGAGCGGGAAGGGCGGGGCTCCCACACCGCAAGGCATGGGCTTTTTCTCTCATTGAGGGTGCATGCCAAACTGTTTCGCAATGGCAGGGAAGTGACGGCTTGGGTGGGGGTGGTTCCCCGGCAGTCCAGTTCCGGGGGGAAACCTTCTCGGGTGTATCACGAAATGAGGGGATCGTTATCTCCGGTACTTGTGTATTCAGGGAGCCATGATCCTGATCCGTCATTTGGGAAACAAAATGGATCCTCAGACTCCTGGAGCGGCGAGGCATTTATAAAGCCGCAGTCGCTGTCGCCGTGAAAAATCTGCGCGTGGTTTGGGCCGCCATGGCCCGAGGAGAACGGTATCGTCCAGATATGGTGCACCAAGGCTGGAACCGTTTTTTACTGGACAACAGTAGGTAAGCAGGAGGTTCTTTCCGACGATTGTTTGATGACGTGAAGATGGCGAATTGGTCGAACCGATATCTGAAAAATCTGGGAAGTGTCTTGGTCGAGGTACGGGACGCTTACCGCTGGTCAAGCGCTGGAGACGGTAGGTTTGTTGGTGCTCTCGCCCGGCCAGCGTGCCTGTTGCTGTGGGTTTTGTGAGTGGCTGTGGAAACCCATGAACGCAGCCCAAGCTAAGGTCGCCAGCGCTGCACATGCATGTTGCACGGCGCTGGCGGGATGTCCTAGGCACTCCGCGCCACTATATGCAGATTTGCGGCATGGATTTGGCGACCTTATCTAGTGGCCATTCAGGGCTTGGAACCGCCCGGCAGAATCACTATCTCCAAGAGTTTCTCTGTTTTTGCATCAATGGAGATAGTGTACATCAGGTCTTCGCGACTAACGTCCACAACATAACGCAGGCCACTACCGCCGGGGGCTTTTTCCAACTTCATACCGGTGACTTTGGCAGTATTCGGGGGGCAGGTCTGTTTGGCGATGGTCTTTGCCTGCAAAGGATGAAAAAAGCCCTTGCTTAGTCGAAATCCGCAGGGCCTACTGGCGTTCATGGCGATGGTCTCCGCCTTGTCGGGGCTGATGCGTGCCTCCTGAGCATACTGCTGACCCTCATAGGCCCAAGCGGCGGTGCTGCTTATCAAACCGATGGTACCGGCGAGTAAGGCGGTAGCGAAACAGCGTGACGTGAGTTTCATGATGCCTCCTTGTTTACCTGTAGCGTGATTATAACATCATCCCTTATTCCTTGGATGGTAAATATAAGTTCAACTCCACCGAACTTTAGTATAATGGAAAAATTTTCAAGGTAAAGAGAATCGCGGTGTTTTCTGAGGCGATTTTACCCAGAGATGCACTACATTCCGACGAATGTTGGGCAATTACTCATACTGCCGTGGTAGGTAATGCGTATATGCAAAGACCAATACCAAGCCCTGCCTTTCAACGTTGGACGCGGTCACCAGAAAAATGATCGGCAAAGAGGAGGGCTCAGGATGGCAAACCATGGGTGTAGTATAACCGCGTGTATGGTCGTTGCTAAAATCCACGGTGGAGGGGTCTGCTCCGGCACCGAGAATAATCCCCGATACGTCGTGGCGATACAATACGGCTGTGCATTCTTGTTGAGGATCGAATTATACAGTAAACCCTTATGGATTGCGGCCATCGGGCCTTTCGCCATTACCCGACCCCACAAGATCATGGACTGCGCCTGGGCGCAAAACGAAGAAGCTCATGGCGGTGCCCGTGATATCCGGGGTGGTCCTGGGGGAGGTCGTACAGCGGTCGAAGTTGGCCCGACACCTTGGCGGGCGGACAAATGCTGTTCATAATGGCGTTGTCAGGGAACAACGGTGACATTGCCAGCAGAAAGGGTGGAAGATGACGCGCTGGTTTCTTACTACATTAGCGCCACTGATTAGTGCAGCCACCCCGATTCTGCGCCAGTATGGAATCAGGGCGGTTATCGCCATCCTGTTTGTTGAAAGCATGGGGGTTGTTTTCGCCCCAGATGAAGCAGTTATTGTCGCAGCATGTTTCCTCGCTGCCAAAGGGGTCTTCCCGATCTGGGAGGCGATTCCGGTAGGGGCCCTGTCGGCGACGTTAGACGGCTACCTGGCTTACGGATTGGGTGCAAGGTATGGGCATGCCGGATTGCTGCGCTATGGGTGCCATGTCTGGATCAGGCCGGAAATAGTGGACAAAGTGCATCGGTTTTTCTGGCGTTTCGGCGCGCCGGTGGAGCTATCGGCCGCTTTGTCGTACCACTGCGTCAGTTACAGGGCTGCATCGCGGGAAGTGAAGCAGCAATGGCCATCATGCGGAGTATGAACAGTCGGGCATATCCATGAGTAGGGGGGGTGAATAGGTGATCAGGATGCGTTTTATTGTGGCCATATCGCTATGGGCTTGGCTCGGAAGCGCGATGGCTGCGCCTCTTTTACTTTTTGGCGTTCCTCTGCAGGATGCGACGCGCGCGACACTGACGCCCGCTTTAGAGAAAGCAGGCCTTCCCCCTATTCCAAACGGCCCCCAGCAATGGTTCGACACCTATCGGATAAACGGGCAGATGCCACAACTGCAAGGCGCAAGTATGTTTTCTGTGGAGTATGACAGACATAACCGGTTTGCGCTTGCCGAGTATAAATTTCCCAGCTTCGGCGACACTAGGCAGGTCCAAAATATTATCACCATGGTTACGTATAAGTACGGACGGCCCAGCAGTATAACCGGCGAGATCAACCATGGGCCAGTCATAGCACGCTGGAAAGAGGGCGGTGGCATGGAGGTCAAAGTCTGGCGAGGGTGGCCGATCACCACCACTTACATGGACTTGGAGAATGTCGCCATCGTTAAGGCGATGCGCGCGGAAAGACTCCCCGGTATGCACGGTTCATTACCTGCCCGGATGGATACAGCGCCCATCAATGAAAACAAAGAATGGGAACCCCCGTCACCGGTGGAACAGATTGCGCAGGCTAACAATCACACCGTTCCAACGTGGCTCGTATGGGGGATCATTGCGTTCTTTCTCGTGCCCGCAGTGGGGATGGTCATCTTCGGTCATTTTCTTGCCAGGGTGACCCGCATCCCGCCTTTTGTTGTGGCCGCACGCGTTTTCTTTGCCAGGCTGGCCCAGTTTTTTCGCAGGCCTGGGTGGTTTCTTAAAGGACGGCAGGGCCGCTAACTGGTGTTATGTCTTCTTACAAAGACTCATCGTCGTCATAGTTCGTGAGTTTATGTCTGGTCAGAGCTGCGGCTCTGGAAAGTGTTTGGTCATAGTTTCAAACCAATGATAATGCCCCAAAGAAGACCATTCGCTGCCGCCGCAAGTATGTCCAGGGTATCATGGGATAATACCAGATAGGCAGCACTACCACAGAGCACTGCACCGGCAACCCCATAAGCCGTCAAGTCGCGCAACTCTCTGGCGCCAGGAGTGAACGACCAATTCCATAGTCTGCGCGCTATGGACCAGAGGTAGTGGATCAGGCCGCAGCGCATGCACAGATCACTCCATAAAGAACGTCAGATATCCAGCATCTCCCCATATTCAATGGGAAAGTTCCACAAAGGCGCTCGTGATAAAAACGCTCCACATGCCTAGTCTAAGCGTGGTGACCCTGGAGGTATCATAAGCTGTTCGTAGCATCCCGAACAGGAGGATGTCACGTTTTCCCCGTTGAGACCACCCCGGTACCTGCATGCCCGTGAGCGCCGCTGTCACGGTGCCGCATCCGGCGCCCGCCGACCTACGGGCATCAACCTTGTTCAACTCGTCTGGATTAGTATATCATGATCAATGGTTGGTAAATTTAGTGCATACGGTCAGCTAGGTGTGACATGTTAATAAAATTTAATGTTGGCGATATTAGTGGGGGCGTTACCCGGCTGGACAAATCAGAGTAAGGGCATGAATCAAGCAGTGAGGATATGACCATGGATATATTCAGTCTTCCACATTTGATTATTTTGTTGTTGATTGTTATGGCGCTTTTCGGGACATCAAAAATAAAGAATATAGGAGGGGATCTAGGTTCCGCCATAAAAAGTTTCCGGCAGGCGATGAAGGAAGAAGAACAGCCGGGATCACCAAAAACCGCCGGACCAGCGACTAAGGCGCTTGAGCACGACGCAGAAGCAGAGGCAGGGGAAGCCATCGCAAAAAGCCTTCATACCAAATCATAACATAGTAGCTAAACGATATAATTCACTATGTGGGTGATCAGCGCGAGATACATAGTCGCACCCTGCCCCGCGTTTAATGAGTCATAATCTCTATGTAGATTTAAGTTTCGCTGAATTTCCGGTGCCACAGGTTGCCAGCCCTCCGCTAGGCATACGCAGGGACATGTCGGTAACGAATGGAGCACGGTGGCGGCAACCCTCGCCCAAGCGCTCGCAAAATGTTCTCGAAGAGCGTTTTGCCGGCGATGCGTCTGCTACGGGTACGAGCGGCATGCCTCATCCGGCACTTGAGGAGGGGTCTGTTGCTTTTTAGTAAACAAGCGGTGACACTTCATGCGCTAACATTACCGCCTCGGTAAAGGCGGCTGGGCGAGCACCCGGGCTGATAACGGGCCCCCTGCTGAAACCGGACAGGGCGGCCGGTCAGGTTATAGATCACCCACGGAATAAGCCATGGAAAATGAAAAATTAATCGTGAATCATCCCGGATCTGCTGATGAACAGATACCCCAACACAGTTGGAAAAATATACTAGAACTGCCTGCAAAAGGTAAAAACAAGGCGCGATATTTTATTACCCCTGTTATTATCGGCCTTATTGTTGGGACAATGTCTTTAGTTTTTATTGACATAATGGATTTTTTTACGAGATTGTCTTTGGGTATCGTTGCGCATTTCATCCCCCCGCGCTCATCCGGTTTTGGTGGGGGAATCCAGTCGCCCTATACCTCCGCCCCGGGCTACCCTTTCATGATTCCTCTTGTGGAAGGAATGGCTGCGTTCATTTCCGGGGTACTGTCCTATTTTATGATTAAAAATCCGGGGAGTCTTGGTGCCAATAAAGCGATTCGCGCTTACCATGAGAACCCCGAATCCCTCACCTTAAAGGAGGCATTTACCACGCTTTTTACTTCAGCTATGGTTCTTGGTTCCGGTGGGCCTTCTGGCCGCGAGGGCGCGGTAAGCATGGTGGGCGGCAGCGTCGGTGTGTTCATTGCCAAGCTGCTCCGGCAAAAACCCCACGAAGTACGCGAAGCTTTAGCTATAGGGGTCGGCGCTGGGCTGGGAGCCATGTTTAAGGCGCCCCTCGCGGGAGCAATCGCTAGTAGTGAAATATTTTTCAAGCACGATTTCGATATCGAAACGATCATCCCCGCGTTTGCCGCGTCGGCTGCAGCTTACCTGGTGGTAGCCACCAAGGTCGGATTTTCGCCGCTGTTCCGCATAGGTGTTCTGCCGGTACACAACTTTGAGTTGAGATACATTCTGTGGTTTTCCATTTTTGGTATTTTTTCCGGCCTGATTGCTCGCTTTCTATTGTGGGTATTTTATTATATTTCGGATTTGTTCAAGAAGCTGAAACAGCCGATCTATATCAGTGCCATGATAGGCGGTGTCCTGGCCGGCTGCATTGGTTTGTTATCTTCTTATGCCATAGGCAACGGCTATGGCTGGTTGCAGTTGATCATGGACCATAAAATCTCCCCTGGGGTATCCGAGTTAGCGCTTGGTATAATCTGTGTCATTCTGGCCATGTCTCTGATTGCCGGCTCTGGGGCATCCGGCGGGGCCTTTAGCCCAACGGTGGTTATCGGTGGGCTCTCTGGCGCTTTGTTCTGGCATTTTGCGAAGGTGGTTTCCCCTAACCTCAATATACCCATTGCCATGTTTGTGGTGGTTGGCATGATGGCGGTCTTTTCCGTAGCGGCCAATGCGCCCTTGTCTACCATCGTCATGATCACCGAAATGACCGGGAGCTACGGTGTGCTTCTGCCCGCCATGCTCACGGTAGGAATAGCAATGATGTTTGGCGGTGAGCATTCTTTATTCAACGCACAGCACGACCACCGGTCAGCGTCAGGCCATGCCAACTCATAATGTGATGAATTTATGGCGTTATATCATGATATTGATAGCGCTGTCGCCAACCGTGTGGACATGCGATATGTCGGCAGATGTTTGGGGTAATAGATTCTGCTCATAGCGTGAAATGGCTTCGCGGTCATCACATATCTGTAAGGTGATGGAAACGCTTCCGGTAATGGCTGCATGTATCGGACATTGGTGTAGCATTCTGATCAGGATCACTTCATCATCAGGTGATAATGGTAATGGTAATGTCAAGGTAATATTGATCTCGTCAATCCGCGCCGCGCCAGTGGTTTTTACAGCTGTGCAGATGCTCATCAGGCAGGTTGTCCTTAAGTCCCGTCGCTCCAGAAACCGTAACGTGAGTTCCACGAGGCATTGGCCAAGAGCCATGTTGAGAAAATGCAATGGGGTGAGCTGTATATCAGGCAAGCAAAAGTTTAAGGATATATTTTCAGAATCGTCTATCCGGCATGCCGTAATATTGCGCTCACCGTCCTTAAAAATATGAATTACAGCCTCTTTCCTGCTCATTGGATGCTCCTGGTTCCCGTAATAAAACTTCAGGTCAGAGCAGTCAAAGCTGCCCGCAACACCTCTTCATTGAGTCCCAATGGCCCGTCCATACGGATGTGCATACCGGGGATCATCACCGCATCAATCAGACGCGGAAGGTCTTCCCGGAGATGGCGTCCACGGCTCCAGAACAGGGGGGATATTCTGAAATTTCTGATACCGCGGCTATATTCCTCCTGAATGGCGTCCGTCAGCATGGGGTGCCACAGTTCTAAGTAGCATAGCCGGATAGGGCGTTCCGGATGGATTGCCTTCAAGTCGGCCGCCAGGATCTCAAACGGAAGGCGCCATTCCGGATCACGGGATCCATGCGCAAGCAGCAAATGTGCTTCCTTGGTCATGCACTGCCAACCGCGGATAAATACCACTGTCTTTGGCCAAAGGAGTCATCAGAAGCGGTGTTCATTCCGTGTGATAACTGTTGCGACAGGCGTACCGCCTCACCCACAATGAGGATTGCCGGGCTACCCAGATCTGCTTCGTGAATGGCATCGGTCAGATCGCTTAACCTGGCGTACACATGGCGCTGCTGCGGCAAAGTTGCCCATTGCATGGCCAGCACCGGCGTATCCGGGTGCCGTCCACCGGCGATCAAGGCGTCCTGAATCTCCGTTATACGGGCTATTCCCATATGGATGACCAGGGTGTCTGCTGCCTTTGCGATATGATGCCAGTCCACCGGTGGGGCATCCGCAGCTTCGTGCCCTGTTACGAACAGGACGGATTGGCTGATGCTGCGGTACGTCAGCGGTACGGCGGCACAGGCTGCCGCCGCAAGGCCGCTGGTGATGCCGGGTACTATTTCGTAGTCGATGTCGGCCGTCCACAGTGCCATACACTCCTCACCACCGCGTCCAAAAATAAACGGGTCACCCCCCTTGAGGCGCACTACACGCATACCTTGCCGCGCGGCGTGGATCATCCGCGTCTGAATACTCACCTGAGAAGCAGAGGGCCTGCCGCCTCGTTTGCCCACATCCACCAATTTGGTGTCCGGCCGCGCCATATCCAGAATGCGTGGATTGACCAGGGCGTCATAAAAGATGATATCGGCCGTACCCACAAGGGCGGCCGCCTTCATGGTCAGCAGGTCCGGGTCACCCGGACCCGCCCCGACAATCCAGACTTTCCCGCTGTTACCATAACTCCCCCCTCTGCTCATAGATGAAGTCCTCCGGCGGTCAGCAGCCGCCGTTGACCGGTGGATCCGGCGTCTTGCGCGGGAGGTCGCGTCAGTCCATGTCCCATACTCCGGGAGGCAGTATTTTTAACGTTCGGATACATTCCCCACCCCGGAATCGTCGAGACGGATCATTCCGGCCGCAACCGTTTGATGTGTCACTTCGTCGATCAAAATAAACGCTCCGGTTGCGCGGGTGGCGTCATATGCATCAGCGGCGAGCGGCTGCTGCACATTCAGCGTGATGCTGGCGATGTCATTCAGTCGCAGGGTATCGGCCGGGTGCTTCTGTTGCGTGTTGATATCGAGTAGCGTATTGATTTTTATGACGCGCGCGGTGACTTGCCGGGTTGTGTGTTTCAGCCAGTAGTTGCGACGCGGATCAAGTGGATCCTCCGACAACCAGCAAACGTCGGCAGTGACGGTTTTGAGCGGAGTGGCCGGACGATCGGCGGATGCGAGCATGTCGCCACGCGAAATATCCAGGTGTTCCTCCAGCAACAGCGTTACCGATTGGCCGACGACGGCCGATTCTAGCGACTGATCGAGTATCAGAATATCTTTCACGGTCGCCGCCGATCCTCCTGGTTGCACCACTAGCCGGTCGCCCCTGCGGACTTTCCCGGCTTCGATACGGCCCATGTAACCGCGGAAGTCGTTGGCTTCGTGGCCGTTGTGGCGCGCCACCAGTTGTACCGGAAAACGCAGCGGTTCGTCATGGCATGCGTCATAGACGCTCAGGGATTCGAGCAGTTCGATCAGCGTTGGCCCCTGATACCATGGCATCCTGTCGCCCGCAGTGACCACATTGTCGCCCGCTAGGGCAGACAACGGAATCGTGCGGATATCCTTCAGGCCCAGCCGTTGCGCGAATTCCCGGTATGCTTGCACGATGCGGTCATACACCGCGTGGTCGTAATGCACCAGATCCATCTTATTGACCGCGACCACGACATGCTCGATCTGCAACAGGTGGGCGATGGTCGAATGGCGCTTGGTTTGCACCAGTAATTCCACGCTGCCATCGTCGCTCATCTTCACTTTCGAGACATCGATCAGGATGACGACGGCGTCAGCAGTGGATGCTCCGGTAACCATGTTGCGCGTGTACTGTTCATGGCCCGGGGTATCGGCGATGATGAACTTGCGCCGGGGCGTGGCGAAGTAGCGGTAAGCGACGTCGATGGTGATGCCCTGCTCGCGCTCGGCTTCCAGGCCATCCGTCAGCAGCGACAAGTCGATCGCGTCGCCGATGGTGCGCCGGTGCCTGGCGTGCGATATCGCGTCCAGTTGGTCGGCAAAAATGCCCTTGCTGTCGAATAGCAGACGGCCGATCAGCGTGCTCTTGCCATCGTCCACCGAACCGGCAGTAATGAAGCGCAGCAAGCCGCGCTCTCTCGTCAGTTCCTGAAAAAACTGTTTGGGAATGGTCGCACTCATCAGAAATATCCTGCCTTCTTGCGTTGTTCCATCGATGCTTCCGATGTCCGGTCATCCATCCGGGTTGCACCGCGTTCGGTGATTTTGGTCATGGCGGTCTCGGCGATGATGGCCTCGACGGTAGCGGCATCCGACGCCACCGGGCAGGTGCATGAGATATCGCCGACCGTACGGAAACGCACGACTTGGGTCTCGATTACCTCACCTTCTTTAGCCGGTGTCAGCGTGGTCAACGGCACTAGAAAGCCGTTGCGCGGAATGACCTGGCGCTCATGGGCAAAATAAATCGGCGGCAGCGCCAGTTTTTCCCGGGCGATATATTGCCAAACGTCCAGTTCGGTCCAATTGGAGATCGGGAACACGCGCATATTTTCGCCAGGATGAATGCGGGTGTTATATAAATCCCAGAGTTCCGGGCGCTGCGCCTTCGGATTCCACTGCCCGAACTCATCGCGGAATGAAAAAATCCGCTCCTTGGCGCGAGCCTTCTCTTCATCGCGACGGGCGCCGCCGATGCAGGCATCAAACTGAAATTCAGCAATGGTCTCCAATAGCGTGACGGCCTGCGCCGCATTACGCGAATCGCTTGCGGGATTACGCAGGCGCACGGTGCCGCGCCTGATCGACTCCTCGACTGAACGCACGATCAGTTGCTCGCCCAGTTCAGCAATGCGTCGATCGCGGAATTCGATGACTTCAGCGAAGTTGTGGCCAGTATCGATATGTACCAACGGGAACGGGAACTTGCCGGGGCGGAAGGCCTTCTCGGCGATGCGCAGCAGCACCACCGAATCCTTGCCGCCGGAAAACAGCAGCGCCGGTTTGCCGCATTCGGCCGCAACCTCGCGCATAATGTGGATCGCTTCTGATTCCAGCCAGTCCAGATGGTGATTGCTAGCGGCATCGAGAACCTGTTTTTCGGCTGTAGTATGCATCATATTTGTCCTGAAGTTTTTTGTGGTATTGCTGGCTTGGCGCGGACCAGTTTGCCGTCAACGACATGCAGGCCACACTCTCTGGTGGCCGGATTCTCCCACCACCAACGCCCCGCGCGGATATCCTGGCCGGGGGAGATGGCGCGCGTGCAGGGGGCACAGCCGATGCTGGGGTAACCCTGATCATGAAGACGATTGTGGGGCACCTCAAAATGACGGATATAGTCCCAGACTTCTTCGCCAAGCCAATCGGCCATGGGATTAAACTTGGGCAGCTCGTGGGCCACATCCCATTCCCGGACGGCGAGGTCTTGCCGTGAAAGCGCCTGTTCCCGGCGCATTCCGGTCACCCAGGCCCCTTTACCCCGCAATGCGCGCTGCAAGGGTTCGACCTTACGCATATGGCAACAGGCCTTGCGCAATTCCTGGCTTTCATAAAAGGCGTTGGGTCCGTGTTCCCGGACATAGCGCTCCACTGTCCCGTGTTCCGGGAAATACACCTGGATGGGGAGGTGGTAGTGCCCCTGGGTTTCCTGCATCAGCCGGTAGGTTTCCTCCGGTAAACGGCCGGTATCGAGGGTGAATATCTCTATCCAGGGCGCATGCTTCGCAATCAGGTCCGTGAGTACCATATCTTCCGCCCCAAAGCTGGTGGCAAAAGCCGCCGGTGCGTATGGCGCGTTGCGCAATTCCTCAAAAAGGAGGAGCACATCCTGTATCCTGGTTCCTACGCTCATGGATTCCTCACCGTCTCCCTGTATGTGGAAGGCCGGGATCCGGCGGTAATAAATCCTGTCGTCGGACGAAGTCCCCGAATGTCTCGCCGGCCCAGCGCTGGCCGGCAAACCGTTTCAACAGCGGGCGCAGGATGTCCAGCAGGGCTTCTTCGCCCAATGCCTCCCGGTAAAGTGCGTTCAGGCGCATGCCGGTCCGATCTCCGCCCAGATAAAGATCGTAAAGGCCTGGCGCTTTGCCGACCAGGCCGATCTCCGCGAGATAAGGCCGGGCGCACCCGTTGGGGCAACCGGTCATACGCACCGTCAACGCTTCTCCTTCCAGACCGGTCTCGGCAAGCAATGCCTCAATGCGATCCAGAAAAACCGGCAAATAGCGCTCGGCCTCGGCCATCGCCAGGGGGCAGGTGGGCAGCGCTACGCATGCCATCGCGTGGGTACGGACAGGGGTGAGATTCAACAGTCTGTTGAGCCCGTATTCAGCAAGCACGGTTTCGACAACGGGGCGTTCCGCAGGGGAAATGCCGGCGATCAGCAGATTCTGATTGCAGGTCAGCCGGATTTCGCCATGGTGCAGACGAGCGAGTGCATCCAGCCCGCTGAGGAGCGGAATATCACCATCGGCAACCCGGCCACCGGGTATGAAGAGGGTAAGACAGGCTGTTCCGTCATCATTTTCGAGCCAGCCGAACCGGTCTCCCGAAGACTCGAAGTGGAACGGGCGCGGCGGGGCCAGCGAAAATCCGGTGCGTTGCTGCACCTCTTCCATGAAGCGATCTAACCCCATACGGTCTACCGTGTATTTGAGGCGGGCAAGGCTTCGATTGCTTCGGTCTCCGTGGTCACGCTGGGTAATGAGCACGGCTTCGGCTATGGCCAACACCTGCCCGGGGGCGCAAAATCCGCAGACATCCGCCAGCCTCGAGTAGGTATCGGGTTTGTTGTGGCTGCGACCAAGGCCTCCCCCAACACAAACATTGAATCCCGCCAGTCGTCCCTCCTCGTGTATGGCGATGAACCCAAGATCCTGCGTGAACACGTCGACGTCGTTGTGCGGCGGCACAGCGATGGCAATCTTGAACTTGCGGGGCAGATAGGTAGGCCCGTACAGGAGATCCTCCTCCGGAGCGGTTATCTGTTGGCCGTCCAACCAGATTTCATGATAGGCATGGCTCTGCGGCAGCAGATGCTCAGCAATTTTCTGCGCCCAACCGTATGCCTCGGCATGAAAGGCGGAGATCTGAGGGGCGGAACTGGCGATGACGTTGCGGTTAACGTCGCCGCAGGCGCTGACCGTATCGAGCAGTGCCTGGTCGAGGGCTTGCAGCACCGGCCTGAGATGCGGCTTGAGCAGTCCGTGAAATTGTATGCTCTGTCTGCTGGTGATACGCAGGCTGGCGTTGCCGTAGGTGCGGGCGATGTCGCCCAATGCCAGCCATTGTGCTCCGCTTAATACGCCGCCCGGCAGGCGCAGCCGGGCCATGAATTGATACAGGGGCTCCAGTTTCTGCTGGTGGCGTTCCGCCCGCAGGTCACGATAGTCCTGCTGGTAAATGCCATGGAACTTGATGACCTGAACGTCATCTTCCGCCAGTGCACCGGTGACAGGATTGCGCAGACTCTCCCGCAACGTACCGCGCAGCCCCCGGCTCTCCGCCTTGATCCGTTCCACATCGGAAAGTGCTTTGTCATTAATAGACATCTCGGTGATATCTCCCCGTCTGTTTCAATTCCAGAATATATTCCTCGGCCTGAACCTGCGTACGACCGGCCGACTGAACGATATCCACCAAGGATTGATGTACCGCCCTGCCCATCGCTTCGGCCCCGCAAACATACACGGCGGCACCTTCTTCAAGCCATGCGAATACGTCACCGGCACGCTCCCGCAAACGGTCCTGGACGTATATCTTGCGTTCCTGATCGCGGGAGAAGGCGACGTCGAGTCGGGTGAGGCGCCCATCCCTGAGCCAGCGCAGCCACTCCCGCTGGTATAGAAAATCGGTGCTGAAGTGGCGGTCCCCGAAGAACAGCCAGTTATTCCCGGCAGCGCCCAACGCCTCCCGTTCCTGCAGGAAGGAACGAAAGGGGGCCACCCCGGTCCCTGCCCCAATCATGATCATTGCCTGTCGGGAATCTTCGGGTAGCCGGAATTCGGCATTGGATTCGATAAATATGGGTACAGGCCGGCCGATGGCGACACGATCCGCCAGAAATGTCGAGGCAACCCCCAGACGCTCCCGCCCGTGGCTGCTGTAGCGGACGGCGGCGACCGTCAGATGGACCTCGCCCGGGGCGGCTAGAAGGCTGGAGGCGATGGAATACCGCCGCGGCGGCAGGGGCCGCAGGCAGTCGGCGAAGGATTGCGCACCAAGCCCCTTGACGGGGTATTGCCCGACGACGTCGATGACTTCCCGGCCGCCTGTCCAGGTGTCAAGACCGTTGACATCCCGCCCGGCAATCGCACTTTGCAAATCCTTCGCGTCACTCAGGCGCGCGTAACGCTCCAGAAAGGGCCATGTGATTCTGGTGATTTCATAGTGCGCGGCGAGGGCCTCCACCAGCGGCATTTCACCCTGCCTGGTCCGTACGGAGGCCTTGTGGTCCAGCTCGAGCCGGTCGAGCAGCTCTTCTACGAGTTGGGGCGGATTGCTCGGAGCAATGGAAACGACATCGCCTGGTGCATAGTGAAGGCCAGATCCGTCGAGGTCCAGTTCGAGATGCCAGATCTCCCTGTCCGACCCGCGGCCGGAGAGATTCACCTTGTCCAGCAGGACGGCGGGGAAAGTCGCATGGCTCGAGTATCCCTGTTTCAGAATAGGGGCTGGAAGCGGTACTGCCGGAGAGGACTTGCCGGTGGTGAGTGCCCCCAGAACCTGCTCCATCCAACACATGGCATCCTCTTCGTAATCGACGTCACAATCGACCCGGGGGAGAAGGCGCTCGGCGCCGGCGGAAGCGAGGGCAATATCGAACGCTTTTCCCGCCTGGCAAAACTTGGGATAGCTGGCATCGCCCAATGCCAATATGGCAAAGCGGCTGCCGTGCAGATCCGGGACCGGCCCATCGGTCAGTGAAGCCAAAAGCACGCGGGCACTGTCAGGTGGCTCACCATCCCCGTGCGTACTGACAATAAGCACGATGATGCGATCCCGGCGCAACCGTGCACGACCATACGTCAGCATGTCCTGAACGCTGGTTTGCACACCCACCGTCTGAGCCCTGGTCGCCAAAAGCTCCGCCAACCGCTTGGCGTTACCGGTTTCCGTGCCAAACAATATGGTGATCTTTTCTCCAGTGTCTCCTTGTATTTTTGAGGCAGGCGCACTTTCCCCAAAACCCGTCAAATAACCGCCGGACCACAGCAATTGTTCGCGAGTCATACCCTCTGCGAAACGTCGCAGGTCCTCCTGCTTTCGCGGGTCCAGCAGAAAGTCTGATTGTCGGATCAATTCCATTGCAGCACCATCTTATTGGTTGTCACCATGATTCATCGCACCGGCTCGGCGAACATCAGGGACAAAGCCTAATCGACGGCGTACAAAAGCTGAAAGACCGATATATTATATCTATATGCTTATTGGTTTGGATGATTGATATCCGACGAACGGGCAAAGGCGTCGTTGCGTCTGCGCTGCAGATGCGGTAGTGCACCAGGACCCCAACAGTCCAGGTGCTGCCGATAACCCTCTATACCTCACCCTCCGGAATGCACAAACGGACGCAATGGGCGAGCAGGAAACAACTCAGGATCGGCGCAATATTGGCAGAAGATTGAAGCGCCAGATAAATCCCGGAATGGCAAAAACAGCAAACATACACAAAGTAACTACATAAAACTCCCAGCCCTGCGCATGGAGATGACCATTCAGACTGCCCTCTATACCCATGCCGACAACCCCGACAACAAGATACATTGCCAGCCATTCGAACAGGTACTGCCGCAACACCTTACCGCCAGCCACCTTGCGAAAGAAGAACAGGCGATTGCTCAACCACGGTAGGTTGGCGGCCACGAAAGCCAATGCAATGTACATCAACACCCAGTCCTGCACGGTCATCAGATCACTCCCCGTATAGCATGGAAACAAAGGGCATCATCAGCCCAGAAGTCATACCGGACACCGGCATGGCCAATCCGTGGACGCAAATGACCACGTCGGCACGATGATCATATCCGATCGCCCCGCGCCAGAATCATTGAAGATACACTACTTCGACCACATGCGGTCAACAAAGTGTCCTGCCATCGTTACCCAGGTCAGTCTTCAGGGTACGGCCGCACAGCCCCCCGACAAGGAGAGGGCTTCCGGAAAGGACACCCCGCAACTGCCGAGGTTAGGGAGGGTTAATTACCCTTGCTTGGTTGCAGGATGGAAAGGGCATGGGAATTTATCAGCGCGGGTTCAGCGGTGGTAAAAGGCTCCATGTTGCTACCGATCAGTTGAACGCTATACCAACCGTCACCTTTGTAGGACAACACCTTGAATTTAAGCATGGCCATGGATACTGCGGCAGTATACATTGTTCCAATCGTCAGCGGCTTTTCTCGCTGACTTACAGCACATCCGGATAACCACAGTATTGCGACCATCCATGTCGCAATGATCAAGTGATGCCTACACATATCGCCCCTCAGCTTGTAACCCCTGGAAATGAAACCACTCCATCGCCTCTGCCCAACGTCGGAAGGAAAATCCGGCCACAGTCGGGCATGGCGTCCAACTCTGCCAGCGCGGAAAACACCCGGGCCTCAGTGTTTGAGTCGGCAGGATCGGAAGTGTTTGCCGAGGAGCATGAGGAACTGGATGGTTTGCTGGGTTTCC
>NZ_JABBDR010000036.1 GCF_018854495.1 Acidithiobacillus ferruginosus | reverse complement strand
GTATAAAAGGCAAAATGAGGCTGGTCTCCACGGGATTGCTGGCCAGGGCATAGAGCACCCCCCCCGCGGCAAAGGCCACCAGCGACTGTAAACCGTATTTGGCCCGCGCCGAGAGCCCCTTGCTGTTCTGGCGCCGCAGCTTGCGCCAGTCGTCGACGAAACCGATGGCACCAAAGGCCAGGGTGGTGAGCACCGCCACCCAGACCAGCGGATTGCCCAGATCCGACCAGAGCAGGGTTGTCAGAATGACCACCAGCAGGATCAGCGCGCCGCCCATGGTCGGCGTACCCTGCTTGCTCAAATGGGTTTCGGGACCGTCATTGCGGACCATCTGACCGATTTTGTAGCGGCGCAGGCGGGCGATGAAGAAGGGGCCGATGAACAGCGAAAGGACCAGCGCGGTGAGGGTGGCGAGCACGCCGCGCAGGGTCAGATACTGAAAAACGTAAAAGCCGTGATAGAGGCTGCCGAGCTGCATGAAGAGGGCGTAAAGCATCAGGCATCCCCCCCGCCGAGGGCTTGCACGACGCGCTCCATCCGGGCGGCGCGGGAGCCTTTGATCAGCACCACCGTGTCTTTATCCAGGCGATGGTGTAGCGCGGCCAGCAGAGGAGGCAGTTCGGAGAATGCCTCGGCGTTGGTCCCGAAGGCATTGGCCGCTTCCTGCGCCAAAGGCCCCAGGGTGTAAAGCCGCTCAACGCCGAGCTGACGGGCCAATAACCCCGCCTGCTGATGATAGAGTGCGGCCTCGGGACCCAGTTCACCCATGTCGCCTAAAACCAGAATGCGCTGACCCGGCTGTGCGGCGAGCACGCGCAGGGCAGCCTCCAGGGATGCAGGGTTGGCGTTGTAGGTATCATCCAGCATCCGGCTGCCGTGCGGGCCGGCGCGCCACTGCAAACGTCCGGGGATGGTTTGCAGTCCGGCCACCGCCCGTTGAATCTGCGGAATGGGAATGTCGAGCGCCAGCGCCGCGGTCGTGGCCGCCAGGACATTGCGGCCGTTGTGTTGACCGGGCAAGGGAATCTCTAGAGTGAATTGCCCTTGCGGAGCGCGCACCTCCAGATGTCCGCCACCCTGTTCGTGGGCGCGCCAGTGTCCGCGCACCCGCGTCGGGCGATGCTCCAAGCTGAAGCGCCAGACTTCGCCCGGCGCCCGTTCCGCCCAGAAATCCGCGAAGGGATCGTCGCCATTGAGGATGGTGAGACCGCGGTTGTCGAGACCGGAGAGAATTTCGCCTTTGGCTGCGGCAATGGCGGCAACGCTGCCGAGGCCTTCCAGATGCGCGGGGGCCGCATTGTTGATCAGGGCCAGGGTGGGCCGCGCCAGCTCGCCGAGGAGGGTGAGTTCGCCGGGATGATTCATGCCCATTTCCAGCACCGCGTAGCGATGCTCCGGACCGAGCCTGGCTAGCGTCAGAGGCACGCCGATGTGATTGTTCTGATTGCCGCGAGTGGCGAGTACCGGGCCGGACTGGTTAAGGATGGCGGTGAGTACTTCTTTGACCGTAGTTTTGCCGCAGGAGCCGGTCACTGCCAGCAGCGGTAGGCTGAAACGCTGCCGCCAGTGAGCGGTCAGCGTCTGCAACGCGACCAGGGTATCCCTCACCAGGACACCCGGTGCCGCCACCGGGATATCCACCAGCACGCCTCCGGCACCCTGTGCGAGGGCGCCGGGTACGAAGTCCGCGCCATTGCACCGCGTGCCGCGCAAGGCCACGAAAAGTTGTCCGCTCAGCGCCTCGCGGCTGTCCGTAGTGACACCCTGAATGGTCTGGCTGCCATCGCTGCCGGGCAACAGCGTGCCGCCGGTAATGTCAGCTATTTCCTTCAGCGAATAGCGGATCATACGCGCAGTACCTCCGTGGCGACGTCGCGGTCCCGCGGAACGGGTTGGCGCTGTCCCATGATCTCCTGGGTGCACTCGTGTCCCTTACCGGCGATGAGCACCCAATCCCCCGCCTGCGATGCGGTGATGGCGGCCCGGATGGCCGCCGCGCGGTCATGAATCACCGTAGCCTGACCGGGCTGTTCCATACCGCCCAGGATGTCGTTGACGATGGCCTCGGGTGCTTCGCTGCGCGGGTTGTCGTCGGTGAGTATGACGTGGTCGGCAAGGCGTTCGGCCACCCGCCCCATTTCCGGCCGTTTGCCACGATCCCGGTCACCGCCGCAGCCAAAGACCACGGTCACGGCGCCTTTGGCAACTTCGCGCAGGTCGGTCAGCACCCGCTGCAGCGCGTCTGGGGTATGGGCATAGTCGATCATCACCTGCGCCTTGCCGGGGACCGGAGCCAGACGCTGATAACGACCTTCCGGCAGATCGAGTCCAGCGATGGCTGCGTCGCTGACCGGCCAGCCCATACCTTCGGCGGTCGCCAGCGCAGCCAGCAGATTCTGAACATTGCTGTACCCGATCAGGGGGCTGCGCACGCGTCGCGAGCCCGCGGGGGTCCGCAGGTCGAGCAGGGTACCGCTGGCACCGGGGTGCAACGCGACCGCCTGGTAGTCTCCACTCCCCACCCCGAAGCGTAGTTGCCGTAGTTCCGGCGCCACGGCGGCAGCGATCTGCCCGGCGAATGCATCATCGCCGTTCCATACGGCCAGGCGGAGGCCTGGCGTCTGGAAGAGACGGGTTTTGCTGGCACCATAGCGTACCATATCCCCGTGAAAATCGAGGTGGTCCCGACTGAGATTGGTGAATACGGCGGCGGCAAAGGGTACTGCCGCCACCCGTTCCAGGGCGAGGGCATGAGAGGAGACTTCCATGGCGATGACCTTGGCGCCCTGATCGCGCAGGGTGGCCAGGGTTTGCCACAAAGGGACCGGGTCTGGTGTGGTATTGGCGTGGGAGATCAGCGCGTCGACGCGGCCATAGCCGAGGGTGCCGATGATCATGGCCGGCTGCGGGGCGAGCTCGGCAATGAGGCGGGTCACACTGCTCTTGCCATTGGTGCCGGTAACGCCAATGATGACGGGCGCCTGACCCTCGTCCCAGCGGTACCAGCGGCGCAGTGCCATGCCGAGCAGGGCTCGTGCCTTCGGACTTTGCCAGACGGGATGATCCGGTTCGCCATGCACGTCCTCGTCACTGCTCTCCAACAGGGCGGCGGCTGCACCCGCCGCCCACGCCTGTTGCAAAAATTGCCGTCCATCGCCATGACGGGTGTTCAGTCCGACATAGAGCATACCGGGTCGCAGGCGACGGGTATCGGTTTCAATGCCCTGCAGGGCAATTCCCGCCAGGGCAGCAGGAGCGGCTGGCAACAGGCTGGCAAGCGTCTCAGTGTGCGGCATCGCCAGCCCCCTCGGCCCAGCGCCGCTCCTGTTCCGCCGTCATGGGTTTCCCTGCGGTGGCGTTCCAGACCTCGGCGCGGACATCGGGCTGTACGCCCATTTGATGCAGGGCAGCGCCCATGGTTACCCGAAATACCGGCGCGGCGACCACGCCACCATAACGCCAGCCCTGAGTTGGTCCACGCACCACTACCGCCATGACAAATTGCGGATGGTGAGCGGGGGCGAAGCCGACAAAGGTGGTATTCACCTGATGCTTATGAAAGCCGCCCTTGCCATTCGCCATGATGGAGGTGCCCGTTTTCCCGGCCACCGAATAGCCGGGAATCGCGGCGAGAAAGCCGGTGCCGCCCCGACCGGTCACCCCCGTGAGCCAGTCGCGCAGACGCGCCGCGGTGGCGGCCGGCATGATTTGCTGACTGTGCGAGGGGGTATTGCCGGTATTGCGCAGCAGGGTGGGCTGGACATAGACCCCGTTGTTGGCGATGGCGCCATACGCCGCCGCGAGTTGCAAAGGCGTGACCGAGAGGCCGTAACCGTAAGCCATGGCCGCGCGTCGCGCGACATCCCAACCCTGCCAGGCGGGAACGGTACCGCCCGCCTCCCCAGGCAGGCCCAACCCGCTCACCTGTCCGAAACCGGCATTGCGCAGCATCTGGTAGAGATCGGCAGGGGGTGTGCGCAGGGAGATCTTCGCGGCGCCAATGTTGCTGGAATACTTGAGTACCTGAGCGAGGTCGAGAGTGCCGTGGCGGACATCGTCCTGAATACAATAATGGGCCACCCGGAAGCAGTTGGTGTCCACATCAAACGTGGAATCGGGCTGGATGCTGCCATCATCCAGTGCAGCAGCGATGGTGAAGGGCTTCATCACCGAGCCGGGTTCCAACGTGTCGGCGACAGCCCGGTTGTTATAGAGGCTGGGCTGAAAGTCCCCACGATCATTGGGGTTGAACGAGGGATAACTGGCCATGGCCAGGATTTCGCCCGTGCGTGCGTTCATGAGCACCGCCGCCCCGGAGCGTGCCTGAAAACGCTGAACGGCCGAAGCGAGAGCCGTGTAAGCCACATACTGGATGTTGCGGTCGATGCTCAGGGTCAGCGTCTGACCGGGCTGTGCCGGTCGGGCTGTGCCCAGGATCGCCAGGGGATGCCCCAGATTGTCGCGCAGCCCGGTTGCCTCCCCCGCCTTCCCCCGCAGCCACTGATTGTATGCCAGTTCCAGCCCTTCGATGCCGCGCCCGTCCACATTGGTGAAGCCGAGCAACGGCGCGGCGATGCTGCCGGACGGATAGTAACGCCGATTTTCGTTGAAGCTGTATAAGCCGGGTATGTGCAGGGCGAGAATGGCAGCGGCACGTTCCGGAGCGATCTGCCGGGCGAGGAAGGCGAACCGGCTGCCGCCGCTACGGATTCGGGTGGCGAGGGTGGCTGCGCTGACCCCCAGAACGGATGCAATCTGTGGCCACTGCGCCTGCTGGGCGTTAAACAACCGGGGATCTACCCACAGGGTTTGTACCGGGACGGACAGCGCCAGTGGTTTGCCGGAACGATCCAGAATAGCACCGCGCTGCGCCGGCAGGGCAAAGTGTCGCAGATAACGCTGGGCACCCTGGTTGCGCAGAAACGGGCCGCGCTCCACCTGTGCCTGCCAGGCTTCTGCCATCACCGCTGCCAGACCCAGGGTGACGATCACCCACAACGCCGTAGCCCGCCATGCGGGAAGCATGACGGTTGGAAGCGGGAGGAGGGGGGTGCCGGGCTGGGTCATCGTGTTCTGACCATGATGATCTGATTGCTTTTGGGGGCAGAAAGCCCAAGCTTCTGGCGGGCAATATCGCCTACGCGGGCATTGGAGGCGAGTGTGGCCTGCTCCAGCTCCAGCTGACCCCAGCGGTTGTCCAACGCAAAATGTTTGGCCTGGGCCTCCTGTAACGCAATGAACTGGCTACGGGTATTTTGCCGTGCCGCGACGATGCCGAACAGCGAGGCGGTAATCAGCAGGGCGAGAATGATGGTGCTACGCCGCATGACGCTCACTCCTTTCGGCTACCCGCAGTACAGCAGAGCGGGAGCGGGGGTTGTCGTGAATTTCCCGGGGACCGGCACGCAGCGCCTTGCCTGCCGGATGCCATGGCAAGGGCGGGAGCTCGCTGGCGCGCAGAGGGATGTCAGCACTGATACGATAATCGTCCGCGCGGAAAAAACGTTTCACCAGACGGTCTTCCAGGGAGTGAAAGCTGATGACCGCCAGCCGACCCCCGGCGCGTAACGCATTCATGGCCTGAGGAAGGAAGGCCTCCAGTTCTTCCAGTTCGCGGTTGATGAAAATGCGGATGCCCTGAAAGCTGCGAGTCGCCGGATGCTGTCCGGTTTCGTGCCGGGGCAGTACCTGGGCGATCAGCTCCGCCAGTTGCAGAGTTCTGGTGATAGGCGCCTGTTCCCGGGCGCGCAGGATGGCGCGGGCGATGGGGCGAGCAAAACGTTCTTCGCCATACTCGCGCAATACCCGCGTCATCTCTGCTTCCGTCGCGGTCGCCAGCCACTCGGCCGCACTCCTGTCCGCTCCCGGGTCCATTCGCATGTCGAGGGGGCCATCGCGCAGGAAACTGAAGCCGCGCGCCGCCTCATCCAGTTGCGGGGAGGACACGCCGAGATCAGCGAGGATGGCGTCCACGCGCTCCCACTCCAGCGCAGCAAGCACTTCGGCCAACTGGCTGAAGCGCGCCTGGCGGATATATACCCGGGAATCCTGCGCGAAGCGCGCGCGCAATGCGGCGATGGCGCTCGGGTCGCGGTCAAGGATGAGTAGGGTGTCCGCCGCCCCGAGTTCCGCCAGCAGCGCTGCGCTATGGCCGCCCCGACCACCGGTGGCATCGACGCAGCGCACGGCGGCGCCGGTATGGAGCGCTGGACGCAGGGCGACGATGGTTTCTGCCAGAAGAACGGCAACATGGGTTGCATCCGGCTCATTTGCGCTCCTCACAGGATCAGATCCCCCAAGCTGGCAAAACCATCCGCATTGGACAGCCAGGTTTCCTGGCAGGCATCCCAGCGCGCTGCATCCCAGATTTCAAACTTGTCGATCTGACCGACCAGTACCAGTTCCTTGTCGAGTTCCGCAAATTTGCGCAGGTTGGGAGAGAGCAGGATACGGGCCTGGGCATCCAGACGAAGTTCTTCGGATTGCCCCACAAAAAGACGCTGGAACTGCCGGGCCGCGGGGTTGTTGCTGGGGAGTTCGGCGATACGGCGCTCTACCTTTTCCCAGGTGGGCAGGGGGTAGGCCACCAGGCAGCGTTCTCCCTTCTGGCTCTGGGCGTCAATGGTGACGACCAGTTGACCATCACAGTGGGCGCTGAGCCAGTCGCGGAAGCGTGCTGGGACATTCATGCGTCCCTTGCTGTCCAGACTGTGCCGATGGGTTCCCCTAAACATGTCTGTATGCTTCCTCCAAAATCTTCCACTTCAACCCACTTTACCCCACATCTCGAAGATTAGAGGGAAGACCGCCCGCTGTCAAGGAAAAAACGCGAATAATTACGGCATGTTAGAGCGTGTTTATAAAGAGTAAACAAAACACTTGAAGGGGTTTCCGCAATTGTCGGATTATATGGTGCAAAATATACCGCAGGAAGGACTCCCCAAGGCGGAGAATGCGTGGACACCATTTGCTGAACACGCTCTATCAGGCTAATTTTAATTGGTGTTTTCAACGCTGCTACGGGCGCTGTCGGGATGGCGCGCGGCATGTGGTAAAAATTGGAGTGGGCCGATAAGCCGGGTTCTGTCGTGGACGACCATTCCTCTAGGCCTGAACTTACGCGCAGGCTCCAGCAACCTACCCGCGTGCACCGCGGGCCACGGTATCGCACGCCTATTTGGTCTTGCTCCAGGCGGGGTTTTCCCTGCCATTCCCGTTGCCGGAAATGCGGTGCGCTCTTACCGCACCTTTTCACCCTTACCGGCGCTTGCGCGCTTTGGCGGTATATTTTCTGTGGCACTTTCCGTAGGCTCACGCCTCCCGGCCGTTAGCCGGCGCCTTGCCCTGTGGAGCCCGGACTTTCCTCCCCGGATTGCTCCGCGGCGGTCGTCTGGCCCACTCCGTTGCGGATCATACGCGTTTTGAATCCTCCTGTCAGAAGAAAAACGCGGAGCCGGATTCTCGCACTATACTTCCTACGCTGGGGTGCGCAGCGTGTAGGTCGCGGCAGGACGCCGTTCAGTGCGGGTCTGCGGAAAGGAGTGAAATGACATGATCAACGATAGTTTTCTCGACGAATCAAGGGAAGTGCCATCGACGACACCGATGGAACGGGTGGTCGCCTGGTCCGTTTTCCGGAGCCGTGAGGAGGCGCGGAATCTGGTGGAGCACGTCTATCTGGCCCCAGGGCAAGGCCTCGTCGGTGGCCATGGGCAGGACAGTGTTGCGCCGTACTGGTGGGTGGGAGTGCAGGTGCCAGACGTCAGCCATTGGGGGAACGTGACCGCGGTCCATAAACACGGTCGCCTCGGAGACTGAGTTCGGGCAGGCGTCGGCGCAATTCCGCCATCAGGTGCTCGCGATCACGGTAAGCACCCACCACCTGCAGTTCGTGGGCAAGGGCCAATGCCTTGCCCAACTGCGGTCCGGGGGTGAGTCCCAGTGCCATCAGGTCAGGCCCCTTCAGCAATGGTTTCGGCAGGCGGGGCCAGGTATTCATCTCCTGCCAGAGCCTGCGGGCGGTGTCTATGGCCGGTGGGTGCTCTCTGCCTGCCCCGCGCGCGTCCGCCACGGCGACATCCAGCAGTAAGGAGAGGTCAGGAACCTGCAGCGCAAGGTGGGCATAGGCGGCGCGACCGGCGCCATCGCGGTACAGGGCATGGGGAGCGCCGTGCCAGCGAATGACCGGCAGTATCTGGCGGCTGAGATGTGTGCCCGGAAAATAGCGGCCCAGAAAAGACTCGGCGGCGGTGCGTGCTCGTTCATGCCCGAAGGCGCGCCAGCGACCCTGAGGATCGCGCCGGGTGGTGCTGGCTTTGCCGAGATCGTGCAGCAGGGCGCTGAGCATGAGGATGATATCGCGCGACCGGTCGCCGCTGCGTAGTTGGCCGGCAGCAGCCAGTACTCGCCCCGTATGTATCCATACGTCGCCTTCCGGATGGGCATCGGGACGCTGGGGTACGGCCTGCAGGGCATGGAGTTCGGGGAATCGGGTGACAGCTCCGGTAAGGGCGAGACTATCCCATGCCCGGATCAAGTGCTGGCCGCGCAGAAGCAGCGCCTCCCACTCCTTGCGCAGACGTTCCCCGGGGACTTGTTGCAGGCGGGGCGCCAGTTGGCGGCAGAGGGCGGCAGTCCGGGCTTCAATGGAAAATCC
>NZ_JABBDR010000035.1 GCF_018854495.1 Acidithiobacillus ferruginosus | reverse complement strand
GCCCTGGTGGCCGTGCATCCGCCGTTGGTCCTGTTTATCGCCGTGATTTCCTATGTAGTGATAGGACTGTTGCAGACCCTGTGGCAAATCCGCAGCCGCCGTATTCAGCGTCAGCGCGGTGGTTCCGGCCACTGACCCTGCGGTTCTCCCGGTGCGCCCCAGTGCAGGGCGCGTAACCGGCTGAATTTTTTGTGTTGGTGTGCCTGCATACGGGTGAGAATGTCGTTCAGGGTATGCACCGCCTCCACGGCGTACGGGCCTTTGTTGAGCATCACGCACTCGGCGCGCACCCCCATGGCCGCGTCGGTGAATTCGGGCCGGGAGATGACGCCCTTTTTGGTGAGTTGTTCCAGCACCTGAGTGGCCCAGATGACGGGCAGATGCGCCGCCTCCGCCAGCCAGAGTATCTCTTCCTGGACTTCTGCCAGCCGTTCCGGACCCACTTCGACAGCCAGATCACCGCGCGCGATCATTACGCCCATCGGTTGGCGTCCGAGCGCCGCAAGCAGGATCTCCGGCAAGTGGTGAAAGGCGCTGGCCGTTTCTATTTTCGCGATGACACCCAAGTGTTCGCCTTGCCGCTGACGCAGGGCCTCCAGCATGCTGCGCATGTTCCCGGCGTTCTCCACAAAAGAAAAACCGACGAGATCCGCCAGGGGAATAATGGTGCCCAGATCGTCCAGGTCTTTGGCGCTAAGAGCCGGAAGTTCCAGGGCGAGGCCGGGAAAATTGAGACCCCGGTCCGGCAGCAGGCGGGCGCCTCCTGGTTTGGTTTTGGTGATGCGCAGTAGCGCTCCTTCGGCGGTCTGTTCCAAGACGACGGCGGCAATCTTTCCATCGTCCACCCATACCTGCTGGCCGACGGGCAACTGGGGAATGACCTCGGGGACGGTGCAGGAAATCCTGGCCGGCAGTCCGTTCAGGGCGGGCCCGCCGGGTCCGCCCCGACTTTGCAGCAGGAGCAGATTGCCGATCTCCAGATGCAGGGGGACGAAGCTTTGGGGAATGCCGGCGAAGTATCCCTGCACATGGCGGCGGCGCCGGCTCTGGCAACGGTTCCCGGCAGTGAAATAACAGCCCTGCGTGGCTTGCAGCGTGATCCTCTCGTTTTCAACACGTTCCACCACCAGCACACGCTCTTTGCCGCGGGCGTCGTGGCAGAGCAGGTCTTCGCCCTGCTGGGGCATGGCACTGCCGGATACCAGGAGGAGCAGGCAGTCCACTCCCGAGGGCAGCGAGGATGGCGCCTGGTGGCAGGCCATCGCGGTCATGCGCGCCGGCTCCAGCAGACGGCCGAGGCGGTCCCGTTCGGGGCGCAGATGGATCACTCCCGGTGCATCGGGAAGGGGGCCGGTGCGGATCTTATGGCCGGCGAGGTCAGCGAGAATTCGGCAGGGCTGACCTGTATCCCGACTCGCGGTACGGACCTGCTCAGCGAGCCTCTGCCAACTGCCTGGGCTATCATGGGCGCAGTTGATCCGCGCGATGTTCATGCCGGCAGTTAAGAGTCTGCGGAAAAAATCGGCATCGTCGGCGCGATCGCCGGACAGGGTCACCATGATGTGGGTACTGCGCTGGCGCGGCGGACTGCCGAGTAGGGCCAGGGTGTTGTCCGTAAGAGCCCGCTGACCCTGCTCCCGCGTGATGGCCGTGGCATCGCTGAAGTCGGCAGGTGGCATTTGCAGGGCAGCATACAATATCTGCAAGGTACACTGCACACTGTCGAGCACGTGACTTTCGGCGCGGCCGAGGGAAGAGAGTCCAGCGTCTGACAGGGCCTCCTGCAGGGGGCGCAAATCGACGCTGCGCAGGGCCAGGTAGTGCAGCATGTTACGGATGCCGGGATGCCACGGCAGGCTGGGGTCCTGCTGCTCCAAAAGAGGAAGTTGGGTCGCTTCACTCTGGACAATCCGCGTGCGAAGCCCTTCCAGGGCTTCTCTTAGGTCCTCCCATGCCTTGTTCAAGCGCTTCGTCCGCTGCGTCATAGCCGTAAGTATATCCGGTGAATATTGCAGTATGATGACAGTATGGCATGGCCTGAAAAGAGGATATGCTGAACCCTCTATATGGGGGCAGTCCTGCCTGGCAGGTGCCAGTGATCGCGGTTGACCGTGAACGGTGGGGGCCGAAGGAGAAAGGAGGTTTGGCAGATGTTTAACCAGATATTACTGGCGGCGGACGGGAGCGATGCCTCCGCAGCCGCGGTGGCGACCGCCATTGGACTGGCGCGGGAGCAGCGGGCCCAGTTGCTGGTCGTGCATGTCGTCGATGTCTACGCCATGTATTTCGCAACGCCTGAGTCCATCGACTTTCTGGTGGCTGCCGGCGAAGGCATCCTCAAAGCGGTACAGGACCAGGCGCAGCAGTCGGGCGTGGTGGCCCACACCAAACTGCTGCAGTCGGATGTGGGCGGGCGCCATATCAGCGAATTGATCATCGACGAAAGTAACGCTTGGCCGGCCGACCTGGTCATCATCGGCAGTCATGGCCGGCGCGGCCTGAACCATTTTTTGATCGGCAGCGTTGCGGAAGGGGTTTGTCAGCGCGCCAGAACGCCGGTGCTTTTGTCGCGATAGGGAAGCCCTGCGCGGCGGTGGTCCGGTAGGAAGCGTTTTTTCCGTTGACGGCGTTTATTGGGACAGTCGGCGCATGGGTGGCCCGTCAGTGCCCCGGCTGGTGTTGTGCCCAGCGCACGGTTGGCAATTGACCGAGTATGTCGGGATTCTGCCAGCCGGGCTGACGATGTTCGATGAGCACATCAGTGGTGATACCGCCGCGCACGTACCAGCGTCCCAGCAGGCGCAGATAGCGCGGGTTGATCAAGCCGATCAGATCGTCGGCGATGCGGTTGGTCATCGCCTCGTGAAAGGCGCCCTCGTCGCGGAAGCTCCAGAGGTAGAGCTTGAGGGACTTCAGTTCGACATTGTGCTGATCCGGGATAAAATCCAGCATGAAATGCGCGAAGTCGGGTTGTCCCGTCAGGGGGCAGAGGCAGGTAAATTCGGGCAGATCCATGTGCACCACATAGTCCCGCTCGGGGTGGGGATTGGAAAAACGCTCTAATTCCCTGCTGGGTTGACTGGGCATTCGCAACTCCTCATCATCGGTGCTTCATCCATTCGGCACAGTATAGCAAAACACCCCTTCATGCGCCTCTCGGCCATCATCCTTCAGGGCTTCAAATCCTTTCGCGAAAGTACGCGCATCCAGTTTGACGCCAATCCGGTGGTGATCATCGGCCCCAATGGCTGCGGCAAATCCAACACCGTTGATGCCGTGCGCTGGGTACTCGGGGAATCCTCGGCACGCCAACTGCGCGGTGGCACCCTCAGTGACGTGATCTCCAATGGCGGCGGCAGTCGGCCGGCCGCATCGGTGGCGACAGTCGAACTGCGCTTCGATAACAGTGATGGGGCGGCACCGGGTGCCTTTGCCGAAGCGGCTGAAATCAGCGTCCGACGCAGTCTGGACCGCAAGGGCGATGGCCATTACCGGATCAACGGCGCCCGCTGCCGGCGACGCGATGTGGGGGATCTGTTTCTCGGTACGGGACTCGGCGGCAATGCTTACGCCATCGTTGAGCAGGGGACCATCGGGCGCATCGTCGATGCGCGGCCGGACGATCTGCGCGCCATTCTCGAAGAGGCGGGGGGCATCAGCCGATATAAGGAGCGTCGGCGGGAGACCACACAACGCATCGCCGAAACGCGGGAGCACCTTCAGCGCTTGCATGATATCCACGGCGAGATGGATGGCCAGTGGCGGCGCCTGCAGCGGCAGGCCGAGTCTGCGCAAAGGCTGCGCGCCCTGCGGGTGGAGGAGCGCCAATGGCAGTGGTGGGGGCTGGCCCTGCGCGTGGATGCCCTGGAAGCAGAGCGTCGGCAGAGCCTGGAGCAGCGCTCCCGGCTGCAGGCCAAATACCGAAGGGAGGAGGGCCTTTTCGATGCGGTGACCCAGTCCCTGGACCAACTCCGTGCGGAGGACCGGCGCATGCAGGAAAACATCGCCGCGGCGCAGGGCGAACTGTATGCGGTGCAGGCCCGGCAGAGCGATATGGAACATCAGCTCCGAGAGCAGCAAGCCGCCCTTCAGCGCGCGCAGACCAGTCTGGACCAGCGCCAGGCACAGCAGCAGAAAGTCCGGTCTGAACAGATACGCCAGGCGGAAGACCAAAACCAGCGGCAGCGGCGTTTGCAGGATTTGGCTGTACGGCGGCAGGCGCTGAGCGGCGAGGAGGACAGTGCTCGACGCCTGCGGCGGGAAGCGGAGCGGGAACTCGAAAAACAGGATGAGGAACGTCAGAACCAGCAACAGGCTCTGGCCGAAATGCGTCGCAAACGGGATGTGACGACGGCGCAAATCCGCGAGCTGGAGCCTCGCCTGGAGGATATCGAACGCCGCCTGCAGCAGCTGTCCGCGAACATACCCTCGGAGCGCACCGCCATGGAAGCCCTGGCAGTGCTTTGCGATGCCGCAGAAACCGTGTTGGCGGAAGTCGCATCGGACCTTCGGACCCATCGGGACACGCTAGAAGCCCTCCAGACCCGGATCGCCGTTTTGCGAAATGCCCGCGACGACACCCAGGCCAAGGCGCAGGAATATGGTGCCCGGCAGAAGGCGCTGGAGGGCCTGCTGCAGCGGCTGCAAAAACCGCTGGCGCGAAATGACCCCGCCGGCTCCCAGTTGGTGGATCAGATGCGCGTGCAGCCCGGCTGGGAGCGCGCGCTGGAGGAGGCCTTGGGCGATCGCCTGAACGCTCTGGTGATGGAGGGCAACGACATGGTCGCCCAGGGTAGCATGTTGTGGGTGAGCACGGTCATGCCGGCCGATCTGCCGCCGGATGCGTTGCTGCAGGTCTTGGAAATGCCCGAGACCTTGACTTTGGGATTGAGTGACTGGCTGTGGGGGCTGCGCATGGCGCCGGATTTGGCCTCTGCCCTCGATCAACGTCACCAGCTAGGGGCGGGAGAGGCCTGGATTACGCCGCAGGGGGTGCTGGTGCATCGTTCCGGGGTCGCGTATCCGGAGCATGAAGACGGAGCCAGCCTGCTCCAGTGCCGCCGTGAACTGGCGGAAAATAGGGAGTGTTTGCAGCGGGCGCAGGCGGATGCAGCCGCCGCCCATGCCGCTTTGATCGCGGCGGAACAACAGGCGCGCACCCTGCAGGAGCAGGTCAGAACGGCAGATGCCCGCTGGCAGGACATGAGCCGGCAAAGCGCCCGGGAGCGGGAGTCCCTGGCGCGTCTGCGCAGCCGGGTAGAGACAGAAGAGCGGCAGCGTGCGGAAAGGGCGGCCGAATCCCAGCGCCTCGACATCGAACGCAACGCCCTGGAAACTCGCTTGCATGGACTCCGTCAGGAACTGGCAGCTGACGGAAGCGGATGGCCAGCCCTCGAGCAGGCGGTACTGGACTCCCAACGGACGACGGATACGTTGCGTCGCCGGGTGGACGAACTGCGCGGAATTCATGGACGCGTGCGGGAGGAATATCAGACGCTGGAACTCCGCCAGCAACGCCTGCAGGCCGAGTCGGAAGCCGCCATCGCCCGCGCCAAAGACCTGCAACAGCAGTGGGACCAGCTTGCTGCCACTGTCGCCGAGAATGAAGGGGAGCTGCTTCGGCTACAGGCGGCCCTTCCGGAAATGCTCGAGGCACAGGATGCGGTGGGAGCATTGCGGGCAGGTCGTAGCGTGCATCTGGAGGCCTTGCGGTTGGCGGCACAGACTGCAGAGCAGCAGATTCGCGAACAGGAAAGCCAGCGCCATGCCCTGGACAAAGGGTTGCGCGTCTTGCAGAAGTCCGAGGCTGCCGTCGATCAGCATCTCGCGGGCCTACAAGCGCGTCTGGATGAACTGCAGCAGCGTGCCACAGTGCTTGCGCAGGATTTAGGCGACGATCCGGGGCCTTGCCCGGATGCGACACGCTGCGAAGAGAGTCTTACCCGAATCGGCGCGGCCATCGCCAGCCTCGGCAACGTGAATCTCGCCGCCGAAGATGAGTTGCGGGAACTGGAAGGGCGCCGCGGTAACCTGCTGGCTCAGGTGGAAGATGTGGAATCTGCTCTGCACAGTCTAGCGGAGGCTATGGCGGCCATGGATCTGGAGACGACGGTTCGCTTTCGAGATACCCTCGATAAGGTCAATCAGGCATTGCAGGAACTCTTTGCCGTTCTTTTTGGCGGTGGACAGGCGCAACTCAGTCTGGTGGGCGAGGATGTGCTGGAGGCTGGACTGGTGCTGCGCGCCCAGCCTCCGGGCAAGCGTAACGCCACTCTGCAACAACTTTCCGGTGGCGAAAAGGCGCTCACCGCCATCGCGCTGGTGTTTGCCCTGTTCCACCTGAACCCCGCGCCCTTCTGCATATTGGATGAAGTGGATGCGCCACTGGACGACGCAAATGTAGGACGATTCTGTCATCTGGTGCAGAAAATGGCGGCGCAGACCCAGTTTTTGATTGTGACCCACCGCAGCCTGACCATGCAGGTCGCGGAGCAACTGGTGGGCGTCACCATGACCGAACCGGGTATCTCCCGCGTCGTACGGGTGGATGTGGCGGATACCCTGGCGCGGGCAGCCTCCCGTGAGGGAACCGCGCCTTAATGCGGATTCCGGCTGGAACCGACGTTTCCTGGTATTCGTATAACACCATATCAACATGCTATAGTACTGGCTGTATGTTCCCGGACGCCAAGCAAAAAATGTCTGAGCGTAAAATTTACCGTATTTCGATGTAGATGTTCCGGCTCGCGGCGTGGAGCAGGTACGGCAGATCAAGGCGTTTCGTGCTTCACATGGGCGAACGGCACCTTATTTATCTGTTGGCATGATATACAGATACTGCCACAGTATGGAGAGTGATATGGATACGGATTTGCTACCATATGCTGCATATAATAATCGGGCTATAGAGTTGTTGTCCCGTATGCAGGCCATAATCTCTGAGCAGGCGAATGATGCTGTCGAGTCGTTCTATCGTTCTTTAAATGATATTCCTGAAGCGCAAAGCATAATATCCATACTCTCGGAAGATGATTTTGATTTTCTCAAGCGTAAACAGGTTCAGCATCTTTTGCTACTGTTGTCGCCTGGCACCGCAATGACGGATCAGGCTCTTTTATCGCGGTCAGCGGGATATAGGCATGCATCCATAGGCGTTGATCAGATCGTCTTGAAGAAGGCAAGTGAGCACTATTTGAAGTACTTGTTGAATTTTATAGGGAGAAGTGATTTTTCGATTTTCTATCAATTGGTAACCATGCGCCTCGCATTTGATATCAAATCTCAGATAGATGGATACAAAGATTATGAGCTGTATTATATAAATGCTATAGATGGACTTGGTGTTGATTCAGAATGCATCGGCCCTGTCGCAGACGTTAATGCTTGCGCACGTAATATGTCAAGAAAAATAGTGCAGATTCCGTTTGTTGAAGGAGTTGTAATCGGTAATGTCCATGGTGAGGCTGTGAATATATCTTACCGCCTAGGGATAACTCCAGGCGTTGATCGCCATACCAGAAGAATGCGTCTGGAATTGTCAAAAATCGTTACCTCTGTTTGGAAGGACAGGAATCCTGTATATATTCAAAATGTAGAGAATTGTCCATTGTTGGATGGACATGATATGCGTCGGTGTTTATCCGCCGGCGTCCGGTCAATCGGGGTCTGGCCGTGTCAGGGGGCGGGTGGACACGTTGAAGGTTTTTTGATGACATTTTTTAAGTACCCAGGTGCCATGCATGGCGAGCAGAACATTATATACTGGTCTACCATTTCCCAAAAAGTTGGTTCAGCGTTGGAGGCTTCAATGGCCAGGCGTATCACCTGACCGATTCACAAAACCAACTTCGCAGACGCCGGGCGCAGGGAGAGAATCGGCCAGCCCCGCTCTTCGGCCAAGGTGCGCAGGCGTGGATCTGGATCCACGGCTACTGGCCGGGTGACACATTCGAGCAGGGGCAGATCGTTATATGAGTCGCTGTAAAAGCTGCTGTCCCCGAGGCTTTGATTCCAGTCCAGGCCCTGTGTTTCCAGCCAGTCGCGCAGACGTTGCACCTTGCCGGCCTGGAAACAGGGAAGGCCGACACTGCGGCCGGTAAAGTCGCCGGAGGCCGTTTCCTCAGCCTCTGTCGCCAGCAGGTGGGCGATGCCCAGTTCCCGGGCGATGGGTGCCGTCACAAAGCGATTGGTCGCAGTGATGATGACCAGGGTATCGCCCTGCCGGCGATGATCCTCGATCAGGGCGCGGGCGTGGTCGGAGATCATGGGCAGCACCCGCTCCTGCAGATATTCCCGGTGCCAGGCATCGAGCAGCGCCCGGGGATGCGCCGCCAGGGGGGCCAACTGAAAATCCAGGAAGGCGTGAATATCCAATTCGCCCGCCAGGTATTCTGCATAGAACTGATCATTCATGCGGTTGAAGCGCTCCGCATCGACAATGCCGCGACTGGCGAGAAACTCCATCCAGGCATGGTCGGAGTCGCCGGAAAGCAGGGTGTTGTCGAGATCAAAAAGGGTGAGGGCCATGGGTTCTCCGTCCAGTTGAGAGGGCCGTAGCGAATACTCGCGGATTATACCAGAAAGTGCATTTGCGATATGCTGGCGCGACAAATATTTCCAGTTTTTTACAGAAGGAGCCGGCGATGGAGCGGGTCAACCATACTGACTTCGAGCGTATTCAGCAATTGCGTGCGGAATTGGTGGCGGCCAATAACGCCTACTATCGGGAAGATTCGCCGACCCTGAGTGATGCCGAGTACGATGCGCGCCTGCGCGAACTGCGCACCCTGGAGGACCGTAATCCCCAATGGCAAAGCGCCGACTCTCCGACCCGGAGGGTAGGGGCGGCCCCGGTGGAGGTCTTTGGGGAAGTGCATTATGCCATACCCCTGACCTCTCTCGACAACGTTTTCGATCAAGACGGTTTTGGCGACTGGTTGGCGCGCGTGCAGAAGGGGCTCGGCCGCGAGAATGTTCCGCTCAGTGCCGAACCCAAGTTTGACGGCCTCTCGGTCAACATTCGCTACATCGACGGTAAGCTGGTACGGGCTGGTACCCGCGGCGATGGCCAGACGGGTGAAGATGTCACCGCCAACGTCCGCACCATTCGCAACGTCCCCCTGCAACTGACAGGCAAGGATTGGCCGGAACTGCTGGAAGTCCGTGGAGAAGTGGTCATCCCCGTGGCCGCTTTCCGGCGTCTGAATGGCGAGCGTCTGCGCGCCGGGGATAACCCCTTCGCCAACCCCCGCAATGCGGCGGCAGGCAGTCTGCGGCAACTGGATTCCAGGGTGACGGCAAAACGCCCCCTCGCATACTTCCCCTGGGGCTGGGGAGAAAGCAGCGTGCCACTGGGGAAAAGCCACATCGCGGTTATGGAACGCCTTTCCGCCTGGGGCTTCGAGGTGACCTCCTACCTGCGCGGTGTTCACGAACTCACGGAATGCCAAAGCTATTTCAGCGAGATGCAGAAAATACGCGAAGGCATGCCTTTTGAAATAGACGGTCTCGTGTTCAAAGTTGACGATCTGCTCGCCCGGGAACAGTTGGGCTTCACCGCCCGCGCACCGCGTTGGGCCATTGCCTATAAATTTCCGGCGCACGAAGAGCGTACCGTGGTCGAAGATATCCTGGCTTCCGTAGGGCGCACCGGCGTGATTACTCCTGTGGCTGTCTTGCAGTCCGTGCAGGTGGGCGGCGTGACCGTGAGTCGCGCCAGTTTGCATAATCAGGATGAAGTGGATCGTAAGGATATTCGCGTGGGCGACACAGTGCTGGTACGCCGCGCCGGCGACGTGATCCCGGAAGTGGTCATGGTGATCAAGGAGGAACGGCCGCCTGCGACACGACCCTGGCACATGCCGCAGCGTTGTCCGGTCTGCGGCTCGGAGGTCTTGCGCCTGGCCAATGAATCGGCCCATCGTTGCATGGGCGGGCTGTACTGTCCGGCGCAGCGGATGGGCGCCATTCGGCACTTCGCGTCGCGTCGGGCCATGGACATCCGGGGGCTGGGCGAAAAGCTCGTACAGCAACTGGTCGGGCATGGTCTGGTGCACACCGTGGCCGATATCTACCATCTGGATGAACCGGCACTGTGCGGCTTGGAGCGCATGGCCAGCCGTTCGGCGCAAAAGCTCCTCGCCGAAATCGATCGCTCCCGCCATACCGCCTTGCCCCGCTTTCTCTACGCCCTGGGCATCCGTCAGGTTGGGGAGGGTACGGCCAAGTCCCTGGCCATCTATTTCGGGGACCTGGACCCCCTGATGGCCGCAACACCGGAGCTTTTGCAGAACATTCCCGATGTAGGGCCTATCGTGGCGGAATCCGTTGCCCATTTTTTTGCCCAGCCCCATAACCGCGACGTCATTGCTGCCCTGCGCACGGCGGGAGTACAGTGGGCTGTGGTTCAGCCGCAAAAAGGCGGGCGTTTTCAGGGTATGACCCTGGTGCTTACCGGAGCCTTGGACAGCATGACCAGGGAAGAGGCCAAAACCGCCATAGAAAACGCGGGCGGGAAAGTCAGCAGTTCCGTGTCGGCCAAAACAAGCTATGTGGTAGTCGGCAAGGACCCGGGCAGTAAGGCGGAAAAGGCCACAAAGCTGGGTGTGAAACAGCTTGCCGAGGCGCAATTTTTGGCGATGTTTTCAGAAAAGGAATGACCATGCAGCAGAACAGAACATTCCGCTTGAATGTTGTCGATGTCCATGGCGAAGTCTACACCGGTATGGCGCGTTTTGTGGCGGTACCGGCGGAACTGGGTGAGATCGGTGTTCTGCCGGGGCATGCGCCCCTACTGTCCGGGCTGCGGCCCGGCGAGTTACGCATTACCCTGCCCGACGGCCAGACGCAGATTCTTTTTCTGGAGGGCGGAATGCTGGAGATTCAACCCGATATCGTAACCATCCTCGCCGATGCCAGCCTGCGGATTGCGGATATCGATATTCACGAAAGCAGGGAACGCATCAAAGACGCACAAAGTACGCTGGCGAAACGTGCGGTTCCGGCGATGGATTTTGCCCGCGCCGAACTGGAATTGCAGCGGGAAGTGGCAAAATTGCATGCGTACCAGCGCTACCAGATACATGAACAACGGGGTGGCGGCACGGGCAATTATAATTGGGAGCGCCCGGCCCTGCAGAATGTGCCGAAGGTGAATGTGCAGGAGCTGGAGGATTGACGGCTCCGGGCCGGGTATGGGGCTGATGGACGCCGCCGCCTACGACGCCTGGTATGACACAGCTCGGGGGCGGTGGATCGGCACGGTGGAGTTCCGCCTGCTCTCCGGGCTCCTCCAGGCGCAGCCTGGAGATACGCTCCTGGACGTAGGTTGTGGTACCGGCTGGTTTACCCGCCGTTTTGCCGAAGAGGGTCTCCGCGTCACCGGTCTGGATTTCAACCAGGACTGGCTTGCCTTCGCCCGCGCCAAGGGCCCCCCTGAGATCCGCTGGATAGCCGGAGATGCTCGCGCGCTGCCTTTTCCCGACCGCAGTTTCGACCAGGTGGTTTCCGTTGCGGCACTGTGTTTTGTGGACGATGAGCGGCGGGCCGTGGCCGAAATCGTGCGGGTAGCGCGCCGGCGTTTCGCCATCGGCTGGCTCAACCGGGCAAGCCTGCTCTATGCTCAGAAAGGGCAGCGCGGCGGGAGCGGGGCCTACCATGGGGCGCGCTGGCATCGTCCCGACGAGTTGCTCGACTTTTTCTCCGGTTTGCCGGTACGCCGACTGGCGGTGCATTCCGCCATATTTCTTCCTGCCGGGAACGGGGTGGCGCGAACGCTGGAACGGCTGCTGCCCCACACGTTGCCCTGGGGCGGCCTGGTAGTCGTTTCGGGGGAGACGGAATAG
>NZ_JABBDR010000034.1 GCF_018854495.1 Acidithiobacillus ferruginosus | reverse complement strand
ATCGCCCCCGACAGAGAAAAATCCGCCCATTGCTGCCGTTTACTTTTCCAGCTTCGTTGTCCAGTAAGTAGATGATGACATTATGTTCTTACTAGTCGGTTATGTAATTGCTCTGGGTGCCATTTTTGGCGGATTCACGTTGGAGGGTGGACAAGTCGCCGCCCTCATTCAGCCTTATGAATTGCTCATGATTGGCGGCGGGGCATTCGGTGCGTTTTTTGCCGCCACTTTTCCGAGGACTTTCAAGTCGGTGTTCAAAGCGTTACCACTGGCATTTAAAGGTTCTAACTATACCAAAGCCGTCTATATGGAACTGCTTAGTTTGCTCAATGATCTGTTTGCAAAAATCCGGCAGGGCGGTTTGATGTCCATTGAGGGCGATGTGGACGATCCGCAATCCAGCGAGCTCTTTGAAAAATACCCTTGTATTCTCGCTGATCATCATGTTCTGGAGTTTATTACGGACTATCTGCGGCTTATGGTGGGCGGGAATATGGGGGCTTTTGAGATGGAAAATCTCATGGATGTGGACATAGATACGCATCATCGTGAGCAGGAAATTCCTATTCACGCGTTGACACGCACCGCGGATGGTATGCCGGCGTTCGGGATTGTGGCGGCGGTGATGGGCGTGGTGAATACGATGGGCTCCGTAGATAAGCCACCGTCCGTATTGGGCGAGCTAATTGCCGCCGCATTGGTGGGTACTTTTCTCGGAATTCTGCTGGGTTATGCGATTGTGTCGCCGTTGGCGGCACGCCTTGAAGATCGTGCTGCTGAAGCCAGCAAAATGTTTGAGTGCATCAAGGTTGCCCTGCTGGCGACGATGAATGCCTATCCCCCCCAGGTCGCTGTCGAGTTCGGACGCAAGGTGCTTTATTCGACGGAGCGTCCCAGTTTCCAGGAGCTGGATTCACATTTGCGTGGATTGAAAGGCAAGTAGTGCATTATGGCCGGTGACGATAAAACCAAACCGATAGTCATCAAGCGTATCAAAAAAGGCGGTGGCGCTCACGGCGGTGCGTGGAAAATTGCCTACGCTGATTTTATTACGGCGTTGATGGCGTTTTTTCTGCTGATGTGGCTCTTGGGATCCACCACAAAAGCGCAATTGCAGGGTATTGCCCAGTGGTTTAAAAATCCTGAGCAAGTGTCTGTGATGGGCGGGCCGGGTAGCGGATCATCCAACTCCATCCTGCCTGGCGGTGGGAGTAATTTGGATAAAACGGTCGGGGAGGTGCAGCGCGGTCAGAAACGGCAGGTCATGGCGAGCAATGAAACACCTGTCAACAGCGCAGAGCGTGCTGACCAGCACAACCTCGAACAGCTCAAGAAGGCACTGGATGCGCAAATTGCCAGTAATCCGGCGCTGGCGGCGTTCAGGAAACAACTTCTCATAAATATCACCCCGGAGGGGTTGCGTATTCAGGTCGTGGATAGTGCTAAAAGATCTATGTTCCCCAACGGAAGCACCATACTGGAACCTTACGCCCGCGCTATTTTCCAGGTTATCGCGCCGACCCTGAATCATTTGCCTAATGAGATCAGTATAACCGGCCATACCGACGCGTTGCGTTATCTCAATGGCGGGAAGGGCTATAGTAACTACAATTTATCCGCGGGCCGGGCGAACGCGGTGCGGCAGACCCTGGTACAAAGCGGGCTGGATGAAAGCAAGATCCTGCGTGTTGTCGGTATGGGCTCGGCGGTACTGTACGCTCCCAATGAGCCGAATTCTCCGCTGAATCGCCGGGTAAGTATTGTCGTGCTCAGTCAGGAGGCCGCCAGACGTATTATTTATAATCAGCAGGCAGAAAATAATGTGGCATCATCTGACGCCGCGGAGCAGGTCTTAACAAAAGCGGTTACCTTATTTTAAAGTCGCCGCCCAGGCCATGGACTCCAGCGACATGTTGGTGATGTCTGCTACCGATAAGCCCAGTGCTTGACCAACGTTCCGCACCACCTCGATGTCACCATTTTCGGCCGCTTCGACGATAAGAAGCAGCATGCCATCCTCCCCCTCATGCCGCAGGATGGCGGCATGCATTTCCCGTGAGAGTCGCAGCTCATCCAGCAGTTCAGGCAGTGGTTGATTGAGGCAGACATCCAGCAGGGAGAGCATGCCCGCTAAAAATGAGCGATGCAGTGCCATTGGTTGCGCATCCAGTTTAGGAGAACGCTCACGTAGCAGCTCAGCAAGGCGTGCGCGAGTCGCGGCCATCGTCAGCAATGGCGTTTTGCGCGCGCCTTGGCTGGCAAAAAGTAACAGCGTTAACCAGCGTTGCAAGGGGTGTCTGCCCAGTAATATGAGCGCCCGGCGAATACTGTCAATTTCCTGGCCCCGGGTCAGTCCTGCAGAATTCAGATAGCGGAGTAACTGAAAAGACAAGCCGGGATCGCGGCGAAACGTTTCTTCAATATCACCGACTGGGTTCTCCTCGGCAAGCAGGTTTAACAGGTTGAAGATGGTGTGTTGATTGGCAGCAAGACTCCTCCCACTGATAATTTCCGGACGCATGAAATAGTAACCCTGGCTATAGTCCACCCCTGCCTCAAAGCAGCGTCGCGCCATGATTTGGGTCTCAACCCGGGTAGCGATAATGGCTGGAGTATTTGCAATATCAGCTTTGCGAACTAGTTGTATCCACGCTTCCCATTCGCTGGGTTCATTGAGATAGGCATCTATTTTGACGAAATCCACGACCTTGAGTAAGCCGATCTGCCATGGCGCTGCTTCAAAACGGTCCAAAGCAAGGCGAAAGCCGCGTTTGCGCAAATTGAGAATATTATCAATAAACTCACGTGTTGGCGCTTCGGTAATGGTAAATTCCGGAATTACTTGTGTGGCTGGAAAAAGTTCTAAACTTTTTTCATCAAAATTGCTATTGGTAAAATTAATAAAGGCTGGTTTCCCGCCGAGTAACTGTTCGATATTGAATACGCTGAATGTTTTTATCAGTACTCTGGCCGAGCAAAGGAACGGATCCTCCAGTGGTCCGCTGGCTTCTTCTCTCGCAAATAGTTCATAGCCGATTACCTCGCCATGATGACCCAGGATGGCTTGGCGAGCAACGAGCTCTTGGATGGCGTCGGGCGCGGGTGTGTCTGCAAATTTTGAGTTCATTTCATACCGTCATGAGGCGATCTAACAAGGTTTTCGAGATGCCTGTTACTTCCAGCAGGCGTGCCGTATAAGCGCGGTCCGTGAGATACTGACAGAGATCCAGCATGCGCAGGATGGCTGCTGTTAAAGCGCCTTCGCTGTATTGTTGGGAAACGCCGTGGGTACCTAATAATTGCGGTAAAGCGGCTCGCAGAAAGCTCATGGCAAAGGCGGTATACAGCGGCGGAATGCGTTTTTGTACATTGTTGCTGCCCTCCTGATGCTGGGCTTCCAGAAACTGCTGATCGTGCGGACCGGTGAACAGGTTGCCGAGCCAATGGGTCAGATGTCGTGGAAAATCCTGATGTGCAGTCGCGAGCCTCTGCTCTACTTCGGGGACGGCCTTCAGGTGCTGAAGGAAGAGGGCAACGACTTCCGGCAGCAGCGCCAGTGCCTGGGGTGCGGCAGACTGGATGAGATGCACATCCGTTTCCTTCAGCCCCGCCATCTGCACAAAAATCGCCAGGTTCTGATCTTTGTTCACTATTTCTAAAAAATCCATACGCTTTACCCCCTGGTGTCTCACTGATGTTCTACTCTGGTCTGCTGAGATTACACGATATCGGCAAGATTGCCAGAGGTCCACCGGAGTCGCTAAAGTTTTGCGAAATGGTGTCGTAAAGTCGATGTACCCATGTCCCAGATCTGGTCGGGCACAGATGGAACAAGCTGTTTCTGACATTCGATGTTCCAGTTGCCGGAACCCATTGGATGATCGCGCTCGATGGAATCCCGCCCCGGCCAGCGGCTTACAAAGTCGGTTGGATCGTATTGACGCGTGGGCGGTGCTGTAGAAAATCTCTTGATTGAAAGCGTCGTGTTAAATATGCCGGAATATATGAATCTAAATCTGGATACTGAAAGTTGAGCTATGTTACAGAAAAATCGATGTTCAATTATAATGGTTGCCTATTTCGTTTTTGCCATACCCACCTTCGCTCAGGCCGATTCGCCAACAAATTCCATCCAGAAAAGTGACATTAGCGGCACTATACGCTCCTGCTATTTCAGTAAACTCTATGGTGCCGCTGCCGAAAACAACATGGATGCTTATAGTCTGGGTGGAATTCTCAACGTCAAAACTGCTCCTTTCCTTGGAGGCTTTATCGTGGGTGTCAGCTTCTTCACTGCCAACGATCTGGGCACACACGGTAATAATCCAAAGAATGTTGACACCACATTGATGGGCATCGCGTCTTCCATTAATGCTCTGGGGCAAGCTTATATTCAATATGAAATACTCACCGCCTGCTGGTGCGCGCCGGCAACCAGATGATCAACACGCCTTGGATGGGCCCCCGCGATTCACGCATGTTGCCTCAAACCTTCCAGGGTATGTTCGTCCGGATCACCCCTGTTTCTGGATTAAATCTGGAGGCCATGCGCATCTTCCGCTGGAAGAGCCGAACCTCCGACGATTACTACAAAGACAATCTGTATTACGACACAAATTATTACAACGATCCGCTGTATGACGTGACCGCGGTATTACCGAAAAATGCTGGGAAGTTCCAGGGTACGCTGGCTCTCGGTGCGATATATAAAGCGAGGGGTACAGATGATCAGACCTGGTATTACAACTTCTACCAGTTTGCGCAGATGTTTTATGGTAGTGCCGCCTATACGCTAAAAACGGGCGCGGAGTTTTTTCCCTTTGCTGCCGTGCAGTATATGCGGGAATGGCAGGTAAATTCGGTCTTCCAGAAATATGATGCCAAACTCTTCGGCCAATCCGGCAGTGTAAATGCGACACTGTGGGGTGGCAAAGTGGGTGTGAAAAGTCCTAGTGGTAAACTGTTTGTGGCATATAACGCCCTTACTCCTCATGCTGGATCCTTTGGTGGGGGTGCCATTATCTCACCTTATGGCAATTATAAGGCCACTTACTCTTCCTTCATAACGGATAACCTGCTGGCTTTTGGTCCCGGACATGCGTGGCGCGTTGCTGCAAGCTATCGACTAGGGCAGAAGCAAATTATTTTAATGGTCGGATATGTCCACTTTAATACCAACTATGAGGGTAGGACCCACGGCGTTTACCTGGATGTGACCTATGTCCCCAAGATGCTCAAGGGGTTTACTGTCCGTGATCAGGTCGCCATCGATAATGGTCTGCAGGCCTACGTCGGCAGATCCTTTATCTACAATCGGATGATGTTGCAGTATGCCTTCTAAAGGATTCATTGATTAGAGATGTAATGGATGCCTCCCCCTACAGGACCGGCAGCGGGGTGCTTCAGAAGGGAGTCACCGCTTGATCCGGACGG
>NZ_JABBDR010000033.1 GCF_018854495.1 Acidithiobacillus ferruginosus | reverse complement strand
GACGCTGTTGTAGTGGAGCGTTTTGAAATCGCTATAAGCAATATCAATGAGTTGCGAGATTAACTGTCGAACTCGGGCTTCCCCGTTTGCGCTGTAGTAGACTTAGTTCACTAGTCTTGGTCCACATGGGGGCAGTCATGCAGACATACAATATTCACGAAGCGAAAACGCAGCTTTCCAGATTGGTTGAGAAGGCTGCCAAGGGTGATTCTTTCGTGATCGCCAAGGCGGGGAAGCCCATGGTGAAGGTCATCGCGCTGGAAGCGCCGGACGCATCGCAGAGGAAACGGTTTGGGTTCCTATCCGGTCAGATCAAGGTGCCGGATGATTTCAACACGATGGGTGCCGACGAAATTGAGCCCTTGTTCGAGGGTGGCGAGTGAAGCTATTGCTGGACACGCATCTGCTGCTGTGGGCTGCGGACAGTCTTGAGCGTGTGCCTGTAGGCGCTCGTGCGCTGATGGCTGATCTGGAAAACGAACTGCTTTTCAGCGTAGTGAGCATTTGGGAAGTTGCCATAAAGAACGGATTGAACCGGCCAGACTTTCAGGTGGATGCGCGCCTGCTGCGTCGTGGGCTGATCGACAATGGATACGTTGAGTTGCCCATATCCGGGGAACACGCTGTTGAGGTGGACACCTTGCCGTTGATTCATAGAGACCCGTTCGACCGGCTGTTGATTGCACAGGCAACGGTCGAGGGATTTGTACTGTTGACCAATGATGTGACACTGGAGCGGTATCCCGGGCCGGTCCGGCTGGTGTAGAGGGGCGGCCTTTCCGGGTGCGGTCGTCCAGTCGTTGCAGAAGGCTCATGACAACGAAGTCCCGCATACACCGTGAGGGCGCGGGATGACGCCCTGGAACAACTGGCCGAGCATGCCCGATCTCTTGGCGCCAATGCCGTCCTGGGGATGCGTTTTGATTCCGGTGAATTTGACGCTGGACAAGGGCAGGCCATGAATGAGGTCACGGCTTATGGGACGGCGGTAGTGATGGCTGCCACATAGCGTTATGCCACCAACCCCTCAGCCTGCTCAATAACCATATTCACCGCCCCTTCCTGCATGTCGGGCGGATAGCCGTGTTTCCGTAGCACCCGTTTCACCATGCGCCGCAAGTGGGCACGCGCCTGCTCGCGGATGGACCAGTCGATGCGGGTATTCTGGCGCACGGTATCGGCTACTTCCTTGGCGATCATTTTCAGGGCCTCGTCGCCCATGGCCTGCACGGCGGAATCGTTGGTCGCCAGGGCGTCATAAAACGCCGCTTCGTCCTTGCTGAGGCCCAGTCCCGCGTGGCGTTGATCCAGCGCCTGCAAGGCTTTCGCCAGTTCGATGAGTTCCTGCATGACTTCGACCGTATCCACCGAGCGGTTGTGGTATTTGCGCAGGGCTTCTTCCAGCTTTTCCGAAAACGCCTTGCTCTGGATCAGGTTGCCTTTGCCTTCCTTGCGCACCTTGTCCTGCAACAGGCGGCGCAGCATTTCCAGGGCCAGATTCTTTTCGGGCATGGCCTCGATCTGGTGGATGAATTCATCGGACAGCAGGGATATTTCGCTTTTGGGCAGGCCCGCCACGGCATACAGGTCCACTACGCCTTCCGGGGCGATGGATTGGTCGATCAACTGGCGGATGGCGTATTCCTGTTCTTCCACCAGGGATTCCGCGTCACTGGTCTTGTCCAGAGTGGCGCGGACACTCAGGAAGAAAACGATCTCGGTCCGGCAACGTTCCACCACATCGTCGCCGGCGGCCAGGGTCGCCGCTTTTTTGAGGCCGGATGTGGCATTGCGGAAGCGGCGTTTGAGGCCTTCTTCCGTAAGCTCCTGGGCCAGGATGAACTCGGTGCCCTTGCGCAGGGTGGCCACCTTTTCCGATCCATCGCCGGTGAGATAATCCTGATAGTCACAGCCGTGGAAAATACTACGGCAGATATCCAGCTTTTCCAGCATCACCTTGATGGCGGCCTGCACGGTTTCCGCCGGATTTCCCTTGCCACCGGATCGGGTGTAGGTGGCGATGGCGTTTTTCAGGTCCTGGGCGATGCCGATGTAGTCCACCACCAGTCCGCCGGACTTGTTGGTGAATACCCGGTTGACGCGGGCGATGGCCTGCATGAGCGTGTGCCCGCGCATGGGCTTGTCCACATAGAGGGTGTTGAGGGCCGGGGCGTCGAAGCCGGTCAGCCACATGTCCCGCACGATGACGATCTCTAGCGGGTCTTCGGGGTCTTTCAGGCGGTCGGCAATGGCTTCATTGCCCGCCTTGCTGCGAATATGCCGCTTCCATTCGATGGGATCGCTGGCCGAACCCGTCATGACCACCTTGATGCGGCCTCGCGTGTCGTCTTCGCCGAGCCAGTCGGGACGCAACTGGATGATGGCATCATAGAGTTCCACGGCGATGCGGCGGCTCATGGCGACGATCATGGCCTTGCCGGACAGGATGCTCTTGCGCTTTTCCCAATGGTCCAGCATATCGGCGGCAATCTGTTCCACCCGCTTGGGGGCGCCCACCAGGGCTTCCAGTTGCGCCCAGCGGGTTTTTATTGACATCATATTCATGAAAAAAATTCTTCTGTGGTTTTAACGGCTTCCTGTATCCGGATTTCGCCGGACATGAGCTTTGGTAAAAGGGCCTGGTGGGTTCCTTAGAAGCGATATTTGAAGTAAAAACGGTTGCTGAAATACGGGTTCTCGTAATGCGGGTAACCTGTTTCGTTTTGCGCTACGGATATATCCGTATAATCGGCTACATAAAGTCCTTTGAGAATGCTGGACAGGTCGTAGGACAAGCCCACATCCATAGACCAGAGTTTTTGATTGGGAATGGCCTCCCCAGTGGGGAAACCGTAAGCTCCGTTATAGGAGTAGGCACTGCCACCAAAACCATAACGGACTAAATAACGAATGAAGCTGGCGTTAAGTTTGAGTTGATTGGCTAAAAATCCGAAATTGGAGGCAATACCATAGGCATAACCTGGGCCATAATCGGAAATGCCGGTTTCCATGGTGGTAGTATAACTGGTACCACTGATATCATTGTAAGGATGAATCATGCCACCATGGCGAAAGGAGCCATAATTGACGGGGCTGTAACTGGCTACCAGGGCAACATTATCATCATGATCTGGACCAAATTTTACGCCAACACGACCGCCATAAACCTGTGCATCTACGGAGTTCGCATTCAGTGCATTCAGATAACTCGTCCCGGCACCGGAATTTCCTTCCGAGACCATCTGGAAATTTCCGAACAGGGAAACATCTTTGCTAATCGGGCGACTGATTCCAGCCTGTCCGTAAAACATATTGGCAAAGCCGTAAAAATCGTAGTACCAAGCCTGAAGATCAATGTGCTTTCCCAAAAATGGGGTCTGGTATCGTGCTCCCAACACATAAAAACCATTGGTATGATCACTGGTATAACGATTCCCTGTGGTGAATGTTGCGCTGAAACGACTGGCGTAACTGTACATGCGTGCTGCCATGAAGCTCAGAGTCGCCGGTGAACCACCAAGGGCCATGGGGCTATTGCCGGACCACTGCCCAGCCTTGTGACGACCAATGATATCCACCACCGCGCTGACCCCGGTAAAAGCCCGTGGGTTGTACGTATAATAATCCCAGTTGGCATAAGGCGTGTTGATAAACTGACGCCCACCCCGGATGACAAAGGGGCCATAGTGGTATTGCAAATACGCCTGGCGCACTATGGCGATGCCATGACTGGGATACGGACCCGTCAATTCCGGATCTTCATGCTGATAAAAACCGGTCCAGGTGGCAAAATCTCCGCCGACCCCCAGACTGAATCCGCCCAACTGCGGGCTGTGCACATATAAATGCCCGCCCAACGCCAACGAGTGTGTATCTTGTCCGGTATGCGCATGATTCAGATAGCTGAAATTGATAATTCCCAACATCGCGGTAATTTTGGTATTAGCGATAGTCCTGTCCAGGAGGGTATTGGAAGGAATCGGCGAGTTGGTGGAGGTCGTCGCCATGGCTAATACGGGCATACCAAAACTGATGGCACATAAAACCGCCATACTGCAAGCGAAACGATTTCTGGACGCTTTTTTTCCAGGCAATGTACTGTGAACTTCACATCTTTTAATCGTGACACCCTCCTTATTTTGAATACTTTTAGTATCTATTCACCAGGGGCGCGGTCACCCCATGGTGAATAGATACGAGAGTTCAGAGCGTATCGATGTGGCTTTCAATATCCTCCAGAGAAACACCTTTGGTTTCTGGTACCACCCACAAGGTGAAGAGAATGGCGAGAACGGTCATCCCAGCGTATAGAAAGAAAGTACTACTGCGACCAATAGTCAGCAGAAGGTCAAGGAATATGCCAGACACAATCATATTGGATACCCAATTGGCGATTGTAGCAATACTGGCACCGCGCCCCCGAATAGCTAGTGGAAAAATCTCGGAAATCAACAGCCAGAATACTGGGCCAAGACCGATAGCAAAAAATCCTACAAAGGCGGCCACCATAAACACGACGAGATAGGATAACGTACCGTGGAGATTAAGTGTAAAACCAAGACCAATAATAATTAGCGTTGTAAGCATGCCACAGAGGCCCCAAAGCAGTAATTTACGACGCCCTACAGAATCCATTAAACGCATGGACACCAACGTCATAATAACATTGACGGCTCCCACACCTACGGTAGCAAGAATCGAAACAGATGCGGATGAAAGACCAGCATCCTGAAAAATCGTAGGTGCAAAGTAAATCACCGCGTTAATACCTGTAATTTGTTGAAAAATGGCCAGGCCGACTCCAATAATAAGTGGCTTGCGAACGTCTTTTTGCAGCAAGCGAACCCATGGCGCCGCTCGCCGACCATCTTCCACGACATCTTTATGCAGATGATCCAGTTCTGCCTGTACATCAAGGCTGCCACGCAAAAAACGAAGGGCTACCCTAGCTTTTTCCAGTAAATTGTGCCCTGCAAGCCAGCGCGGGCTCTCTGGTAACACAAGCATACCAGTCAAAAGGATAACGCCAGGAACCGCACCCAAGCCCAGCATCCAACGCCAACCGCCAGTAGTACCTGACAATGCATAATCAACAAGATAAGAGAGAAATATTCCAAACGTAATGTAAAACTGATTGATTGTGACAATAGCACCACGCCAGTGCGTTGCAGCTATTTCTGCGAGATAGAGAGGTGTAAGCACAGATGAAACACCAATAGCTGCGCCCTCCGCTATGCGGCCGATAAAAAGCATAGCAACACTTTCTGATAGAGCGGCCAATAAAGCTCCCAATATAAACATGATTGCTGTGATAATGAGTACAGGGCGGCGCCCAAACGTATCAGAAAGAACCCCCGCAAATGCCGCACCAACAGCAGCCGCACCCAGTGCGATGGCGACAAAAAGACCTAGCATGCTGGCACTCAGATGAAAAGTACCGCGCAAGAAGAGCAGTACGCCAGCAACAACACCAGAATCGTAACCAAAAAGCAGGCCACCAAGGCCCGCTACTATAGCCATCAGAAGAAAACGAAAGTCCTTCTTCGGTGGCGACAAGGCAGAATCTACTTTGGTATAAGTAGGAGTATTCATTTTTGTCATCTCCTTTTAGTCCATCAAGTAAACTTTTCTATTTTCATGTACCTCAATCACAGTATCCACATGGTCCTCTGTAGCAAGACACGCAATCCCTCACTCTGGGTATCCGGCATACCATAGAACGCAGCAATCTGCTTTGCGCTCACGCCTTTTAAGACATTGGGAGAAGCCCCGGATAGTCCGATGGTGTTGACGGCATCCATGGCATTCGCAATTAAGAACCCCCAGAGGATCCCCGGTCATAGTTATAAACTCAACCTCAAAGGCTTTACCGCCGTCATGAACCATGACCACCGCACCCATATCCTCTTTCACTAATCCCTGGTCGGGGTAGTCTTGCACTAGAATAACCGTATCCAGTTCCTGAATCACGGCATTATCCGATAAAATATCCACTAATAGCTGTCATTAAGGCGTCTTGGCGCTTCCCAGAGCCTCAATAGCATTCTGTAATGTAAAACTTGCGCGGTCGTAGATGTCCAGCAATCCCTCATCCTCTTTAAACATCGCCAAGTGGTCTGTATGGCGCATTACGTTCAAGTAATTCAATCGTTCTTTTAGATCATCGATTGTCATATCTTTGGTATCTTCAAGAGTTTCCATGCAATCAATCAATTCGGCCCTGTTGGTGATTTTGTTTTCTTTGCAGCATTCCGGTAGTGATCCAGTCATGGCAATATCCCCTATAATTAACTGTTACAGTTCATACCCCAACACCCGAAAATTCTTCCGCGTTTCCTATCCCAGCCGCTGCCCTTCACCAAGCCCTCATTGGGTTGGCCTTTCAACAGAAAGACGGTATCCAGTTCGCGGGTCATGGCTTCCCTCGAATCACCTGGATTACCGCTTCCCGCGCCCGATTCAGAAAGTCTGGTGTCACCGTGCCCACAATCTGTTCCATCAAGTCCGCGTGAGCCGTGAAGAGCTTGCCGGGACGCACATAGCTGGTGTGCGCAAGTCCACCGTTCGCGAAATCCTGTTTCGTCAGCGCGAGGGCGCGGGGATCGGAATAAGGATTGCTGGTGATCTGGCAGGCAATCCAGTCGCCACGACACGCATCAGCCAGCACCAGTACGGGCCGGTACTTGTTTCGTGAGAGATCAGAAAACGGAAAGGGCAGCACCACTACCTGACCGGCTGCAAGTAGGCCCATGCCGCATCCTCTTCGGGTTTCAACCAATCTTCAGCCAGTGCCGCATCCGAAAGCAGCGCTTCTTCGTTGGCAGGCGGCGTCAGCAAGGTCAGCAAGGCGCGGCCTGGCGGCAACGGCTTGTTCAATCCCACGGGATGCACCTGTCCCTGTGCATCAATTTCCACTTCGATAGTTTGTAGCATGACTCAATCCTCGGATTCCGCATTTATACCACCACGATATTCCCTATCCCCGCATGTTCCGGCCCGATGACGATCTGAATATCCCGGCCCAAACGGGCCAGACATTCCAGCATTTTGGCCTCACTGATCCCATGTCTGCGTAAACATTGCCACTGCTCATCTCGATGTTCATTCGGTCATCCACTTATATCTCAATGAGTATAGGGCGCAAGCAGGGTCCGTTCATAACTCATACCCCAACACCCGAAAGTTTTTCCGCATCTCCTCTTCCAGGCGCCGTCCTTCTGTCAACTGTTCCGACAGGTCTTTGGTCAGCCGCGCCATTTTTTCTTCAAAGGGTTCGTCATCCTCATCCTTGGCGGCTGCCCCTACATAGCGCCCCGGTGTCAGGACATGACCGTTCTTACGGATTTCATCAATGCTGGCGGCCTTGCAGAATCCGGGAATATCCGCATATTCCCCTTCGCCATCACCACGCCACCGGTGATAGGTATTCGCGATCTTCTGAATGTCCTCGTCGGTCAGTTCCCGATGGGTGCGGTCGGCCATGAAGCCCAGGTTGCGGGCATCGATGAACAGCACTTCGCCGGTGCGTTCAAACAGTTCCTTGCCAGCCATGCCGCGTCCGTCATCCCGATTCTTCGCCAGAAACCACAGGCACACGGGGATCGGGGTGCTGTAGAAAAGCTGGCCCGGCATAGCCACCATACAGTCGACCAGATCCGCTTCGATGAGGTTCTTGCGGATTTCCCCTTCGCCACTGGTGTTGGAGGACATGGACCCGTTCGCCAGCACGAAGCCCGCGATGCCATAGGGCGCCAGATGATGGACCATGTGTTGAACCCAGGCGAAGTTGGCGTTACCTGCGGGCGGTATCCCGTACTGCCAGCGTTTATCGTCCCGCAGCAGGTCACCGCCCCAATCGGATATGTTGAAGGGCGGATTGGCGAGGATGTAGTCCGCCCGCAGGTCGGGATGCAGGTCTTTGTGAAAGGTGTCCGCCGCTTCCGGTCCCAAGTCGGCCTCGATGCCGCGAATGGCCAGATTCATGAGGGCCAGCTTCCAGGTGTTGGGGTTGGATTCTTCGCCATAGACACTGATGTCCCCCACTTTGCCGCCGTGGGCTTCGATGAACTTTTCGCTCTGTACGAACATGCCGCCCGATCCGCAGCAGGGGTCATAGATGCGCCCTTTATACGGGGCCAGCATGGTGACCAGCACGCGCACCACGGAAGCCGGGGTGTAGAATTCACCGCCGCGCTTGCCTTCCGCACTGGCGAACATGCCCAGAAAGTATTCATACACCCGGCCCAAGGTATCGCGGGCCTGATGTTCCGCCGTGCCGAGGCCAATGGTACCGATGAGGTCCACCAGTTCCCCCAGGCGGCGCTGATCCAGTGTTGGGCGGGCATATCCCTTGGGCAGGATGTTTTTCAGGTGGGGGTTTTCCCGCTCGATCTCGGTCATGGCCTCGTCGATGCGCTTGCCGATGTCCGGCTGTTTGGCGGCGGCCTGCACCATGTCCCAGCGGCCCGATAAGGGTACCCAGAACACGCCTTCCGCCGTGTATTCGTCCCGATCTTCTGCGTAAGCTCCCGCTTCTTCCCGGACGATTTCCGCATGCCTTTGGGCAAATCGGTCCGAGATGTACTTCAGGAAAATGAGGCCCAATACCACATGCTTGTAATCGGCGGCGTCCAGATGCCCACGCAGCTTGTCGGCGGTGGCCCAGAGTTTGGGTTCCAGGCTCTGGCTGGTGGTGTCCTCGGTCTTCTTCTTGGCTGGTCCGCGCGGCATGGTATTCCCTTTGATTCTTTGGGGTGTTATATCATGAAAAGGCGGGGTGGTGAGAGCGGCGTTGGAACGCTCCCGGTCGAATGTAAAGGGGCAGATGCCTGCAACCGTCAAATACGAAAAAACCCCGCCGATTCTTCGGCGGGGTCCTATCACAAACAACAAGCGTGATGAATTACTTCATCATCGACTTTTTGAACATCCGCTCCACCTTCGTGTTGGCTTCATCAGCCTTCTGATTGGCAGCGTTGGCGGTGCTCATCGCCTGATCAGCGGTGCTCTGCGCGGCGTTGGCTTTGCTCAGGGCATCGGTAGCGGTGCTCTGCGCGGCATTGGCCTTGGCCAGTGCTTCGTTGGCGGTGGACTGCGCGGCATCAGCCTTCGCAGAAACCTTGGCAAGGTCAGAACTGGTCGCACAACCGGCCAGGCCCAAGGGCAAAATCAGCGCAGTTACCTTCAAAGCGGTGGTGAACTTGCTCATAGCAGTCTCCTTTGTTGGGTTGGAAAAACGAGCAAACAAAGCATAGCTAAAAAAACAACAACACGCCAGTCTTTACACACATTTCTCCGGTAGTGCCGCAATCCGGTGCATCAGGCGCCCGCAGACGCACAAGCGACCGCCTGGCTCACCTTCACCGGCACCCCATAAAAAATGTATCACCTCTTTTAAGCTGATCCAACATCATCCAGCCGACATGATAACAGAGCATAGACCTCGGGGTGGGGTGGAATCCATCTCATTGTTTACAAATCAATAAAATTATCTTCTTGACTTTTATCATATTTTTTGTAAAATGCTGTTTCATTTCGTCTTTTGAGAAATATGCCAGTGTCATTGCGGCCGGGAGGGGTCGCCACAGACCAGCTTAGATAAGGAGATAGACTTGATACGACGATTATCTGCCGGGATGAGTCTTGCCCTGTCGACGTTTTTTCTGCCCAACGCCCTGGCGCCCAATCTGCCGGACTTGCCCGCTCCATTCCTCGGCACACCCATCGGCAGTATCGGCGACCCCCTGAAGCCGGGCGACCGCCTGGGTGATACCATCGATGCCCAGCCTGTTGCGGACTCCACCCAGGCACAGGGCGCCAGTGACGGCACGCTGCTTATGCGCCACGAATTTTTTTATTTGCGACGCGTAACCGCCTATAACGCACTTGCTGATCAGACAAACAGCACCCCGGATATTTCCGCCTGCGGCCCTAACCGGCCGGATCAGGTGGCGCTGTCACAGGACCTGTTCTTCCGCAAAGACGGAGGCAACCGCTGTGGCGAACGCATCAACATCATTCTACGTTCCGGGCGCGTCATTCATGGCGTCGTCTGGGATACCATGAACCCCCGCTACCACATGGCAGCCGATATACTGATGGGCAGCGTTCAACACGCCATGGATTTTGGTGTCAAGCAGGCCAAACTACGTTTCGTCCATTCCATGGCACCCGTCACCAACGGCATTTAAGCGGGCACCGCACACGGTTCGGGCGGTTTCGTCAGCCTTCCGCCCACCCTGCTGCCATCATGGCTTCGACCTCGGCAACCTCCTTGGGTACGCCGCTCGACAGAACATCCGGACCGCCGGTGGTCACCAGCACGTCGTCTTCGATGCGAACCCCGATACCGCGCCAACGCTCCGGTACCGATGGATTATCCGGCGAGAAGTACAGGCCCGGCTCCACCGTCAGCACCATCCCCGCCTCCAGTTTCCGCCAGGACTGATCCGCGCCGCGATAGTGGCCGACGTCATGAACGTCCATACCCAGCCAGTGCCCCGTCCGGTGCATATAGAAGGCCTTATAGCTGCCCTGCTCGATGACTGCGTCGCGACTGCCGGAAAGGATGTTCAGCTCCAACAAGCCGTCCACCAGCACCTTGACGGCCTCGTCATGATAATCCGTAACGGAGCGTCCTACCTGTACGGCGGCGATGGCCGCCTTCTGACTGGCCAGAACGACTTCGTAAACTTCCCGTTGTGCGGGACTGAACACCCCGTTCACCGGCAAGGTTCTGGTGATGTCTCCGGCGTAGGCGCCGACCTCTGCGCCGGCGTCGATCAGTACCAGATCGCCATCACGCAGTTCCGCATCATTTTCCGTGTAGTGCAGAATACAACCGTTGATTCCGCCACCGACGATACTGGGGTACGCCACACTGGGCGATCCGAGGCGACGAAAAACATGCTCGATCTCGGCGGCCAGTTCGTATTCCAGCATACCCGGACGACATTGGCGCATGCCATGGCGATGCCCGGCACCGCTGATGCCCACCGCCGCCCGCAGGATTTCGATCTCTTCGGGGTCTTTGAACAAACGCATCTCATGGATCAGGTGGGCAACATCGACCACTTCGAGCGGGTAGCGCACACCCTGGCGAATCTTGCTCTTGGCGACATTGCGCCAGTGCATGACCCGCGCGTCGAAATCCGTGGACTGGCCCATGGGATAAAACAGCAATTCCCGATTTTCCAGCAGTTGTGGAAGGACGTCGTTCAGGTCATGAATCGAGAGGCAACGATCCACCTGACATTGCTCAAGAGCACCCTCCAGCCCGGCGCGACGCCCATCCCAGGTTTCCCGCTCCGGGTCACGAGGGCGGCAGAACAGGATCTGCTCCCCGTCAGCGTGTCCCGGTGCCAGCACCAGTACAGCCTCCGGCTCCGCAAAGCCGGTCAGATAGAGGAAATCACTGTCGCCGCGGAAGGGGTACTGTACATCGCTATTACGGCTCTTGGGTGTGGCGGTGGGTATGATCGCGACACCGGCAGTGTGCATCTTCTGCATCAGCAGACGACGGCGGGCGGCATGATCGGGGCGGGGCAAATCAAGTTTGGGCATTGGCAGACCTCCTATATGCCCTATTATCACACAAAGCATAGATGCGGAGGAAAGGCCGAAAAAGCATAAGCCGGCACGCCGACAGTCCCGGGAGGAAAGCGGCGCTGGCCAGGGTGGGTTGTTACCGCATATCTGCCTCGACATCTTTCGCGAAATCCGGATCGCTCTGGGTCTGCCTGAGCAGGCTGGAATATTGCTCTGCGGTCAGGTGATTTTTAGCGAGTATACCGTCCACCTTCGTCATATAGGATTTTTTCAACTCTTCCCGCTGGGTGGCGGTGATACCCTTCCGACTCAAGGCACTGTGGACCTGTTCATTGAGTGGCTTGATCTCCTGGACGGCTGCCGCGAAGTTCTTTACTTCCGCAGCGCTTGCCACTGCGCCCCCGGCTAGCGCTGTACGCATCAACCCTGGTGCCGACGTCCCTATGCTGGACGCGAACGCCGTGCCGACCCCAAGGCCCATCAGGCCGAAAGCCACCAAAACGCCCCCCGCCATACCTCTCCGCAGCGATGAATGAAATAGGCCCTGTGCAGCAGGGTAAACCGGTAACTTTTGCATAATATTCCTCCTTTCAGACGATCATAAAAACGCCGGACAGCTTCACACATCAGAAAATTATGTGATGTATTACCTGTAGTTACCTGTCACACTAACCGCTCCGGAAAGATATTGCAAGCCGCAGGCCATCATGCCGGCAGGTACGTTGCCACCATCGGCGCGCCAGGATTCACTCTCCAGCAAAGGCGGCCTCCATTGCATCACCCAGGCGGCCCGCCGGGTGCAGTTTAAACGTGGGGGCAGCCGGAATCTTGTCGCCGCGCGGGAGAATGGCGCCTTTGAAGCCCAGCTTGATGGCTTCACGAACCCGTGCCTCGGTGCCCGCCACCGGGCGCACCTCTCCTGCCAGACCCAATTCGCCAAAGACCACCCGACGGCCCTCCAGGGGTTTATTGCGAAAACTGCTGACCAAGGCGAGGGCCACGGCAAGGTCGGCGGCCGGTTCGTTGACTTTGATCCCCCCCGCGATATTCACGAAGACATCCTGATCAAAAAACATGCTGCCACCGTGACGATGGAGAATGGCCAGCAGGAGGGAGAGGCGGTTGGGGTCCAGACCGATGGCGACCCTGCGCGGATTCGCCAGCGGGCTCGGGGTCACGAGCGCCTGCACCTCCACCAGCAGCGGTCGGGTTCCTTCCTGCGTCGCCAGCACTACGCTCCCTGCCACGGGCCGCTCATGCTGCGACAGGAAAAGCTGCGAAGGATTGGCGACCTCGCTCAAGCCCTCTTCATGCATCTGGAAAACACCCAGTTCATTGGCCGCGCCAAAGCGGTTCTTGATGGCGCGCACAATCCGGTACGGGCTACCCGCCTCCCCTTCAAAGTAGAGCACGGTATCCACCATGTGTTCGAGCACACGTGGTCCAGCAATGGCCCCCTCCTTGGTCACATGACCCACCAGCCACACCGTGGTGCCCGTCGCCTTGGCGAAACGCACCAGGCGTGCCGCACACTCCCGCACTTGCGCCACCGAGCCGGGAGCCGATTGCAGTGTGTCGGTATAGACGGTCTGAATGGAATCCACCAGCACCAGTGCGGGCTGTTCGTCCCGGAGCAGCCCCTCGATCGCTTCCAGATGGTTTTCGGCGACCACCCGTACGGGGCTCCGGCCCAGCCCCAGGCGCTGCGCACGCAAGGCGACCTGTGCCGCCGACTCCTCCCCGGTGACATAAAGCACCTTACTGACCTGAGCCAGGTGATGGGCAGTCTGGAGCAGGAGGGTGGATTTTCCGATACCCGGCTCCCCGCCCAGAAGAATGGCTGCCCCCGGCACCTGCCCGCCGCCCAGCACCCGGTCGAGTTCCGCCAGGCCCGTCGTGCTGCGCCCCACATCCGTGATCGGCACCGCATGCAAAAATTGCGGCGGGCTGGCCGTGGCATAGGTGGTTTGGGATTTGGCCACGGTCTTCTCCACGCGCTGTTCGACGAAGCTGTTCCATGCACCGCAATCTGGACAGCGTCCCAGCCATTTATTGCTGATACTGCCGCATTCCTGGCAAACGAAGAGGGTTTTGTCGCGACTCATGAAACCAGCCGGCGCGGTACCCGCATCTGCATGCGACAGCTCATTTCATAGGAGATCGTACCGAGTTCCGCCGCCAGGGATTCGAGAGGCGGTCCGCCAGCCCCCATGAGGACGACGGGAGCGCCGATGTCTGCCTCCACGTCCGTCAGGTCCACAAAAAGCATATCCATGCTGACCCGCGCCAAAGTGCAGGTAGTCTGTCCGGCTACCGTGACCGGCGCACCACACCCCAGGTGACGCGGATAACCGTCGCCGTAACCCGCCGCCACCACTCCCACCCGACAGTGCGCCGGGGCCTGCCAGGCTGCGCCATAACCCAGCCAGTCACCGGGGCCGAGTTCGCGGATGGCCACCACCGCACTGCGCCAGGAGAGCACGGGTTGCAAACCGATTTCGCTGCCGCGACGCCCGGCGAAGGGCGAAAGACCGTAGAGCATGAGTCCGGGCCGCACCCAGTGCTGGTGGGTAAAGGGCAGCGCCAGCACCCCTCCCGAATTGGCGAGGCTGTGCTGACCTGCGGTGGCGTGACCGACGTGCGCAATGGCATCGGCGAAAACACCCGCCTGTTGACGGTTGAAGGGGTCGTCCGGCGTATCGGAGCGGGCAAGATGGCTCATCAGCCCCAACACCTCCCAGCGGGGGTAGCGTTGCAAAGCGGCAAACAGGGCGGGCAATCGTTCCGGGGCAAAACCCAGCCGGTGCATGCCCGTATCCACCTTGATAAACAAGCGCAACGCAGCATCCCCAGCATGGGTCTCCAGCCACCGCAACTGGCGCTGTTCGTGAATCACCAGCAGATAAGCACGTGCTGCGGCGACGGATACTTCGTCAGCGTCAAAAGGCCCCCCCAGCAGGCAGATGGGGCGCTCCAGCCGCAAGGCATGAAGCGCTTCCGCCTCTTCCAGGGAGGCCACTGCAAAGGCGTCCACTCCAGCCTCCGCCAGCACCGGGGCGCAAAGAGTCACTGCATGCCCATAAGCATTCGCCTTTACCGCCGCCATGATTTGTGCGCGGGGTGCATGTTCGCGCACCACCGCTACATTATGGCGCAGCGCAGCAGCGGAGATATCGGCAACAATCGGGCGGGTCATGCGCCAATGATACACCCCAAGGCGCGAGAAAATCCCATGAAAAAAATGCATGGACGGCACACCGATGATCGGGCTTGGTGCAGGCAACTAATGCCCGAAGCCATCCCCGGTCGGCGCATAATTCTCAAAACGGGTATATTCACCGAAGAAACTCATCCGCACCGTCCCGATGGGTCCGTTGCGCTGTTTACCGATGATCACCTCGGCAATGCCCTTCACCTCTTCCTTGTCCTTGTAATACACCTCATCGCGATAGAGGAAGAGGATCAGGTCGGCATCCTGTTCAATGGCGCCGGATTCGCGCAGATCAGACATCTGCGGACGCTTTTCGGTACGGTTTTCCAGACTTCGGTTGAGCTGGGAGAGGGCAATGACCGGGATCGACAGCTCTTTGGCCAACGCCTTGAGCGAACGGCTGATCTCGGAAATCTCGGCGACCCGGTTATCCCCCCGTCCCGGCACCTGCATGAGTTGCAGATAGTCCACCACGATCAAAGCCAGGCCATGCTCCCGCTTCAGCCGACGCGCCCGCGAGCGCAAATCCGTCGGGGTCAGCGCAGCAGAATCATCGGCGAACAGGGGCGCATTGCCGAGCTCCCCGATGGCATGGGCGATGCGCGGCCAGTCGTCATTGCCCAGGCTGCCATTGCGCAGGCGGTGCTGATCTACCCGCCCCCGCGACGAGAGCGCGCGCAGAACGATCTCGTCGGTCGGCATTTCCATGCTGAAAACCGCGACAGGCTTGCCTTCGATACAGGCGACATGCTCCGCTATATTCATAGCGAAAGAGGTTTTGCCCATACTCGGACGGCCCGCAACAATAATGAGCTGGCCCGGGTGGAGGCCGGAGGTTTTCTCGTCCAGATCGGTAAAGCCCGTGGACAGCCCCGTGACGCCCTTTCGCTCACGGGCGATGGTCTCGATCCGGTCGATAACCGCCGGAAGTGCATCTTTGAGTTGCTTGAAGCCTTCACCGGCTAGGTGCTGTCCTTCGGCGAGATGAAAGACCCGGCTTTCGGCCTCGTCCAACAAGGCCTGAGCCGGCCGCCCTTCCGGACGATAGGCAAGCTCGGCAATTTCCCGACCAACCCGGATGAGGTCACGCAGGGTGGCCCGCTCCCGCACGATCCGCGCATAGGCGAGCACATTGGCCGCCGAGGGGGTCTCGTTGGCCAGCATGAGAAGATACTGCACCCCGCCCACATCGGCGAGCTGCTCATGATCCTGCAACCACTCGGAGACCGTGATGGCGTCCACCGCCCGCCCGGCGCCGAGCATGGCGCTGATCGCCTGGAAAATCTGACGGTGACGACGCTCATAAAAATCTTCGGCCGACACCGCCTCAGTGACCTGCTCCGCCGTCTCGGGGTCGATCAGCAGGGCGCCGATGACGGATTGCTCCGCCTCAATAGAGTGCGGCGGGGCCTTGACCCCGCCGCCGTAGTCCGCCGAATCAGACACGCCCAGGCCCGGGATCAGGCACGCTCGACGAAGACCATCACGTCCAGTTCGACCTCCGGGTGCAAATGCACACGCGCCGGGAATTCGCCGATCCGTTTGATCGGCCCTCCCGCCAGACGGATTTCGGAATGAGCCACTTCGTGACCCAAGGCCGCCAGAGCCGCACTGATGTCATGCAGACCCACCGAGCCGAACAAACGACCATCCTCGCCCGCCTGCAGGGCAATGGTGACCACCGCATCGGCCAGCGCCGCGGCGCGCTGTTGCGCGGCTTGCAGACGTTCTGCCTCCACCTGCTCCAGCGCCGTCTTACGTGCGGCAAAGTCTTCCAGATTGCGCTGGTTGGCCACTACGGCCTTGCCCTGCGGCACCAGAAAATTGCGCCCGTAACCCGGACGCACTTCGACCACATCGCCCAGACGCCCCAACTTGTTGATACGTTCCAGTAAAATCACTTTCATTTCAAATTCCTCCCAAAAATTCTCTGCAAAACCGCCATCAGGACCGCGGCCCGGCAAACCGTCGGCGCAGGTGAAAAACACGGTCCAGAATACCCAGCACACTGACCACCAGCAGGAACTGCGAAAGCAGGATCAGTCCGATATAAAAAGCCGCCAGCGCGATCAGGGGCCAGCCCCTCGACGCGAACCACAGGTGCACCAAACTCAGTCCCTGCAGCAGGTACAGCCCACCGACCAGAATGGCGAGGTTCTGTACCGGCCATGCGGCGCCATGCGGCAGGAAAAAACCCAACCCCGTCACCACCGGCAACCAGATCAGCCACTCTGGCAGCACCCAGTCGCGAAACACCCGTTGTGGCACCACAATACCCTGAAACCGTTCGCGCCAGCGACTAGCCATCACTGCCGCCAGCGCCCAGAGCAGCGCCATGACCGCAGCGAGGATCCCCGGCATCAGACGAACCATATCGCCCACCACCTGACGCTGCGTCGCGCTGAGGTCCTTACGCGCCGGTGCCAGCAAGTGCTCCATCTGCGTCTGCCAGAAGCCTGGACCCGTACCCTGCGGTATGACCCAGAGCAGGAGCGCCAACGTCAGGAGAGACAAACCGATGACCACCCAGACCACCCCGCCCCACCCCACGTCCCACTGCAACCCCTCTCCCAACAGCCGTCCCGGCAGCCAGGCCACCAGCGCAAAGGCGACACCATACCATGGGTTCAGCGTG
>NZ_JABBDR010000032.1 GCF_018854495.1 Acidithiobacillus ferruginosus | reverse complement strand
ATATGGGCACCGTATCAGGCCAAGCGACCAAGGCCCAGACCTTCATGGGGCAGGGCAAAATCAACAGCATCAATCCCGCTGCGAACATGGTCAATGTCGCCATGGGCCCCGTCAAGGCCCTTGGCTGGCCCAGTATGTCAATGAATTTCCTGCTCCAGAACAAGGCTATGCTCAACGGCTACAAGGCTGGAGAAATGGTGAAATTCAGTTTCGCAAAGGATGCTGCCGGGGGGTACATCATCACCAGGATCACGCCGGTCAGACAATGAAAATACGGAGTAACCCTTTAATCCGGCACATCGGGGAACACCATGGGGATATTATCGAGTTATATCATCCACTGGATTGCCACTAAATTTAGCTGAATAAATACAGTAGGATTCACCATGACACTGGGAACATCCCACCAAGAAATATGCAAAGAAAGTCAGATCATGACGATCAGATTTCGCCATGCTGCCCTGCGGGGTTTTATGATGACGATTCTTATGACCGCGCCATTATCTGCCTATGCACGCGAAGATCATGCGCCAACCAATCCAAGGTATGAGACAAAAATACTGACAGATAAAGCAGAATATTTGACACACACCATGATTGTACAGATCAAGGATGGTCACTGGACGGAAGTCGTGAAGGACGCCCGAAAGATTGCCGAGATTGGCAAACAAATACAGGCAATAAACGCTTATTGATGTAGCCGCTGGCGCCATCAGGCCTTCATGGCGGGCGGAGCGATAGCATCTACTGGCCGGATGGCTTGGTGTAACGGGATGATGCCTTTGTGGGGAAGGGATGATCGGGCGGAAAATTGGTCGTGGCGCTGAAGGCAAAATTCCCGTTATTTTGGCTGCTGAAAGTTAAAGGTGAGGAATGAATACATGCTTAATCCTAAAAACAGCAGTTCCCGTTC
>NZ_JABBDR010000310.1 GCF_018854495.1 Acidithiobacillus ferruginosus | reverse complement strand
GCTGCATGAACGGACTCACTTTTTGAAGCGACGAAAAGGCCAAAGTGTAGCCCCGTTCCCGTCCTGCATCACCCGCTGCCTGCGTAAATAACCCCCGAAAACTTCACATAACGGCCCATTCCACGCATCCCGCCAATCGTCACAGTGACTAACCCGCAAAGGCTTATCCCCAAAATCTGTGGGGCACCCTGTGGGCAATCCGGACAAGACCATGACCGGGATATGGAAAGCGGCAAGGCTAAAAAAGCGGCGCCCTCTCCCCAGACCCCTCACCCAGCCCGTGCAGTCACACCCACCGCACGCCGTAGCAGGCACTCCGCGGTCGCCTGCGCTCCCTTGGTTGCGGCCAGTTCGGGGTTTAGGGAGCAATAGAACGGAAACCCCCGGTAGTCCATCCGATTTAGTGCAATCCACGCTGAACATAGAGGCGTTACCGCGCTTTGGTGGCATGAAACCGCCTATGTCCGTGTATAAACCTGTTGCACATCGAGCGTAAAAAGCAATATATTTTCGCAACGTTGGAGCCCAATAAAACCAAGGGGTCTTCGTGACGTGCGCAAACGACCGTTTGTGCAACGGTTACTGCCGTAATTGCCCAGCTTATTCAATGATCATCATACCACGCTGCCTAAGTGATTTGCACTATGTTGGCAGGCAAAATCACCTTAACGGGGTTTTCCGTTCCTCTGCGCCCTAACCCCCAAAATCTGTCCCGAGAGATCGGGGAGGCCGACAAACTTCATATTGAGAATTGCTGGGTTGAGGGCCTGCAAAGATGACCGTTATTTAGCCATGCTGTGCATCATTTTGGCCATGTGGATCCAATTCTCACGAGCGAGATGGTGATAGATGGCCTGCTGGGCAGGATCAAGGAGCCGGTACCCTTTCATGTGGTACGGGATCATCACATAACCAAGGTAAGCTTGAGCACGGCCAACAGCCTGGACATCTTGAGTCAACACCCTGATAGACGGATCTGGCAGCTTCGCTTCTTCTCTGTACTTCCGGTAGGCTTTCTTGAGCGCGATAACCCCGTGTTCAGTGTTCTGCATCATGCCCATCACCAGCATTTTTTCCTGTTTTATTTGCCCTGCGGTTAGATGTAGCGCGGAGGCATTCATGAGGTCCCAATGTGGACCAGGATGAAATTGATAAAAGTTTCTCGCAAAGCCAAAATTATGATGTACGAAATACATATGCATTTTTGCCATGGCATTTGCGTTGCCAGGCATCGCGGCTTCCGCTGGCGAAACCCCTATGCTGAGCATAGCCAGCACCATCGTCGTTACCATGATCTCCATTGCTTTCTTCATCTGTCGTCTCCTCACTGAACAATGTGACTTGTCACCGAACTTATTTTTGCCTCTTCGGCTGTTATCCCATGGATGGGTTGACACTATCTCTCAAGCATTAACGTGATGGACAATCCAAATCCGAACACTATAAAGGAAAGAACGGTCATCCCGGTGATGGCACCTTTTGAAACCTTCACCATCTCATGATCCATCGACGATCCACCGTTTTCGTGGCCAGGATCGGTGTGGTCATGACTAGCGGATGGGTGACGCAATGATTGAACTTTGTCGCCGATCCCAGTCTCGTTTTGTGGTCGTACCGTCATCATGCCGTGCTTCATGTTCCGGGAAACCAACCACCAATTCATCGGATACGCTGCGACAAAACCGACCAAAAGGGCCATAGACATGATGAACCAAAATCCCGGTGTGGAGGGGCTTTGACTTGACGGAGCACTTTTCATTGCCAGCATCATTACGGGGACCATGCCGGCCATCAGAAAATTCATCGACAGCAACTCGGAAAAGAAAGTGCTGATAAGTGCGCGCTTATATGAGCCACCAGTCATATCTCGCATGAACAATGCCTGAAAAATGGCCCATCCGAAGGCAAATCCTAAAATATACTCTAAAGCGATATCCGTGGTTTTTGAAAAATGGAGCAAACTGGCGATGACAGCACCGGTCAGAATGCCAACCCCATCCCCGGCGACGCAATGCATAGTGGAGCCCAGCACCTGCCTCCAACGTGTCGAGACATACCTCTCGTGCAACCCAGGTAGTGGCTCTCGACAACCCAATACGTACAGGAACGCGCCGAGCGGCCCTGTATACGCGGTGAGCAATACAAAGCCCCACTTGAGAACCTTGGACTCTGGTGTGGCGCGAATATCAACCGCAACAAACAGTACTGATAACGCGGTAAGGATAAACCACAAAAGCATCACGCCATTAAACATCCCCCCTCCTCCTGCGCCCATCCCCTTGAGCCACGCCCAAGTGATCGCGTTGCCGACAGATAGCACTTACATCTGGATCTGGAGCATCTCCAACCACCTTGCCCGAGTCAGAAGGCGCAATATTAAACGAGGAGAAGCATCCAGCTTGCTCTACGGTCCATCCTATGGCCGTTTGTAGCCATTCATGTGCTTTTATCCCCATGTTCAGTAAAGTTTTAGGTCCCGGCCAGCAATTCATCAAGCCGTGGCTTCTGATGGGCAAATGTTCCCCATAACGCCTCGCCAGCGATCACCGTGATTGGCGCGACCCGCACTCCGTAGCGTGATTTGGCCTCCTCAGCCACGCCGGGAGCAGTCACGTCACGTTCCTCGTATGCGACATCGTGTTCCTTGAGGTAACGGCGCACGGCGGCGCAGTCGGGGCAGCCGTGACTGGTGTAGAGCAGTACCGGATCAGACATGACGGTCGATGTGCGGGACTTCAGCCCCGCACATCCGCCTCATAGCCTTCTTCCTTGACCGCAGCGATCAGTGCGGCGGTGCTCGCCTGACCATGCACTACAGCTTCTCCTGGTATGAGAGTAACGTCCGCTTTTTCAACGCCGGGCACGCCTTCCAGCGCCTTCGTCACGGCCCGTACGCAATGCTCGCAGGTCATGCCGGTGATCTTCAGATTGATATTGCTCATGGGTTTTCTCCTGTTGGGAATGAAGTGAAAGGAATTATTCAAAGCACATAAGCGTTATTCAACCACGCACGGCATCAGCCACACGCTGGAGTTTGTCGCGCACCTCGATGCCGAGCGTGGTAATTTGCGGCCTGTCCACCATGCCGAGTACGGCGGCAGGATCCATGAACACCACGCTCACCTTGCCATTGTCGTCTTCACGCACCACCACGTTGCAGGGCAGCAGGGCGCCGATGTCGGGCTCGGCCATCAACGCCTGATGGGCGTAGTGCGGGTTGCAAGCGCCAAGAATGATATAGGGCTGCCCCTCAATGCCCAGTTTGGCCTTGAGCGTGGCGGCCACGTCGATCGTGGTGAGCACGCCGAAGCCTTCCACCTTGAGGGCCTCGGTGACCTGCGCCACGGTGCTATCAAAATCGCCCTTGGCGGGTACGCTGAAAACGAACTGACTCATATTGATTCTCCTCGTTTGAATGATCGCTCAGGAATGAGCAGGTTCGAGTGCGGCATTCTGTACCGCGCCCGGGGTTACCGTTGGTACATAAGCCTTGAGCCGTTTAAGGCGCAGGCTGTTGCTAAGCACGAAGACGGAGGACAGCCCCATGGCTACGCCAGCCACCATCGGATTCAGATGGATGCCGATAGGCACGGCCACGCCAGCCGCAACCGGGATCAGCAGAATGTTGTAGAAAAAGGCCCAGAACAGATTGCCGCGGATATTGCTCAGTGTGCGCCGTGCCGCAGTCAGTGCCGTGACCACCTCGCCGAGCTGCCCGCGCGTGAGGGTCACATCTGCTGCTTCGATGGCGATGTCCGTGCCAGAGGCGAGTGCAATGCCGACATTAGCCTGTGCAAGCGCTGGAGCGTCATTGATACCATCGCCGACGAAGGCGACCCGTCGGCCCTGTTCCTGCAACTGGGTGACGACTTTCGCTTTATCCTGGGGCAGCACCTCAGCATGCACCTGCTCGATATGTAATTGCCTGGCAACAGACTGAGCGGTAGCCCGCGCATCACCAGTGACCATGGCCACCTGTAGCCCACGCGCGCGTAATGCCTGTACAACCGCATACGCCTCCGGTTTGATGCGATCGGCAATGGCGAGCCACCCGAGGAGCGTTGCGTCGACCGCGACGAACACCACCGTGCGCCCGTCATTCTCTATTTGTGCCGCAGCCTCGGTGTTATCCCCCAGCAGTACATTTTCACGTTCCATAAAACGTCGGGCGCCAACACGCACCATACGGCCTTCCACTTCACCTTCGATCCCATAGCCGGCAATAGAGCGGAAATTTTTGACTGTAGGCAAGTGTATGCCGCGCTCGCCGGCCGCAGTGACAATAGCCCGCCCGAGCGGATGCTCGGAAGCCGATTCCAACGCTGCAGCCAAACGCAGTGCTGTAGCGGGATCGGGGCCACCCTGATCAACGAGGGCAGGACGGCCTTCGGTCAACGTGCCGGTCTTGTCGAATAGCAGGGTGTCAACATGTGATAGCGTCTCCAGTGCCTCGCCTTTGCGAAACAGCACGCCGAGTTCCGCCGCACGCCCGGTGCCCACCATGATCGCCGCTGGCGTTGCCAATCCCATGGCACAGGGGCACGCCACCACCAGCACGGCGACTGCCGCGACCAGCGCGATGCTGACATTGCCCGTCAAGGCTATCCAGACGCCGAAGGTTGTCAACGCGATGACCAGCACGACTGGGGTGAACACCCGTACCGCACGATCGGTCAGCCCCTGAATCGGAAGTTTGCCGGTTTGTGCGCTCTCTACCAGGTGGATGATATGTGCCAGTACGGTGTCGCGCCCGACGGAAGTGGCCTCTACGACCAATCGCCCATCCTGGCAGATGGTGCCACCCACTACGGTGTCATCCATGGTCTTGGCCGAAGGCAGGGGTTCGCCGGTCAGCATAGCCTCGTCTACATGCGCGCGCCCCTCGACTACGCGTCCGTCCACTGGAATGCGTTCACCGGGGCGCACCACGATGCGCTCGCCAGTGCGCAGTCGCGATACCGGCACCTCTTGCTCGATACCGTTCGCATCGAGCCTATGCGCAGTCTTTGCCTGCAAACCGGCCAACTTGCGAATGGCCGATGAGGTGCGGCCCTTGGCCAACCCCTCCAGGTACTTGCCAGCGAGTACGGCTGCGATAACGACTGCGGCTGAATCGAAATACACATGTCGTGCATTGAGTGGAAACCATGCGGGCGCCACCAACACCAACACGCTGTAAGCCCAGGCCGCGCCCGTGCCGGTAGCCACCAGGGAGTTCATGTCTGGCGACAGGTGGCGGTAGGCGATCAGGCCTGGCCTGAAAAACCGCCGACCGGGCCCGAACAAAACGATACTGGCAAGCACAAACTGCACCCACTCCCAGAAATGCGCAAAGGGACTCGCGACCATCAGCGCGTGATCAAAGGCTGGGACGAATGAGGCGCCCATGGACAGCACCAGAATCGCCATGGCCAGCACCGCAGCTACGATGACATCACGGCCCATGGCGCGCAAACTCGCACGGCGCTGGTCTGCCTCGTTGACATCCTGCTCCCCATCTTCCTGAACAGGATGCGCGGCGTAACCCGCCGCGCTTACGGCGCTGGCCAATTCGTCCGTACTGATCATCGCCGGGATGTAGCGCACACGCGCACGCTCAGTAGCCAGGTTAACCACAGCCTCCAGCACTCCGGATTGCTGTCTGAGTGCACGCTCTACGCGGCCCACACAGGAAGCGCAGGTCATGCCCTCCACCACAAGATCAATCTCATCGGTCACCGGTGTGTAGCCGGTCTCGCGGATCGCCTCGGCGATGCGGGCGGCATCGAGCTGTTGTGGGTCGAAAAACACCTCGGCGCGCTCGGTCGCCAAGTTCACGCTGGCCGAGGTGACGCCGGGCAGTTTGCCCAGCGCCCGTTCCACCCGCGCGCTACAAGAGGCACAGGTCATCCCGTCTATGCCAATCTCAAGGTGTCCACGGGTTTTGTCATCCATGAATACATCTCCTCGGGTGATACCCGCTGTGTACAGTGGATCACGTCTTAAGGAAGGAATCCGAGAAACTATATGCAAACCACTATCCGTCCATCATAAACCTTGAAGCTCACTACAATGTCAAGAGTGTTTGATTACGTTTATATCTCGCAAACGGAATCTCCGTCCGGCTGATGCCTATCGCCCAACGGCTTCATCAATGTCGATGACGTCACCAGGGACCGCACTCTCAAGCGAGTTATGCACCATTGACTCACCGGTCTTGCGCTCTTTCTGGTGCGGCTGGCCATTTCGTGGAGCACGCGCCAGGATGGGGAATCTTGCCGTCCAGAAAGCGCGGCACCCAGTCGGGAGAGCATTGACATTTGATGGCCGTTGAGTTGTGATAGCCGGACTAACGTCTTGAGATTGGGGTACTGTGCGCGTTTTTCGCCCGTTCGTTCGCCGGATAGCCTTTATGGTCTTGCTTCTACTGCTGCCTTGGATATTGGCACCTGTAGACGCGGCCCCGGCCCTGTGCGCCCTGTCGATGACAGGGGTAGCCGCACACGGCACACAAATGCCACGTTGCGAACAGGCCCTTGGTGCTCCGGCTCAGCAGCAAGGAGCCTGCCTGACTGCTTGCTGCCACCACGATATGATGGCGCCGGTAGCGGAGAGTGCCAACAACATCACCCCCGCCATGTCGGCTCTCGCCGTTTCCGTTGCATCCTGGATTACCCTCTCTTCTCCTAAGTCCGTTCCACACCTTCTCCGCGTTGCGGCCCACACTGGTCTTCCCCCACTCTCCGCAGTTCGTTTTCTCATTTAGCCTCCCGCCTGAATCCGCAGTCCCGCGCAC
>NZ_JABBDR010000031.1 GCF_018854495.1 Acidithiobacillus ferruginosus | reverse complement strand
TCTCAAGCAGGTGGAACAGGGCAATGTGGAATACCTCTACAACCCCGAACTGGCCACCAATCAAAACATCAATATGAAGATGGTTTCCGCCTGATTCGGTTTGATGCGCAAAATGACCCCGCCTTTGCGCGGGGTTTTTTTTGCACGGAATCTATCCGGGCATGGAATACTTCAATCGACAAAAACCTCCCCTCCGGGCATATTTTTCGGGTATGCTTAGGCACGCCCGCCACGACAGGCGATGGCTTTGCCCGTTTAAACAGGAGGATGACAGTGGACCCAAAGGCCCTCAATACCCGTTGCGTAGAACTTTTTCAGAGCCCAGATGTGCGCCTGCGTATGTGGAATGCGCGGATGTTCTGGCAGGTTGGCGATCAGATGAATGTCGCGCCGACCGCACTCACCGATCCCAAGGTGGATACCTGCGAACTGGAAGTGATGCTCAGCGCCGCCGCACTGACCGATTCCCAGTGTGCCGCTGAATTGGACAAACGCGAGCCCGGCCGCGCCGCCTTCATTCAGCGCCAGGTCCGGGAAGGCATGCGACCGCTTCTGCGTCCTGCGCAATAGTCAAGGTCGCAGGCATTGCGTAGTTGCGGGCCCCAGCAACATGGGTGGTCGCCAGCGTAGCGGCCCCCCCTGTGCGGCGTCGTTGACCGGCAACGTACAGTCGGCGAAATGTCCCGGACCGGAGTGTTTGCCGCACCAGCGCAAATCACGCCCCATTGTTATCCGCCCTTTGGCAAGACCGGTACGAGGCGCTATTCTTGCGCCATCAACGCCGCCATTCGTCAGGGAACTGTTCCATGTCCAAAAAGCCCGCCACGCCTCTGCAAACCCCCGATGGCAGCCGACATATCCTGCTGCACTCCTGCTGCGCCCCCTGCGCCGGACCCATCATGGACGATATCCGCGCTGCCAGCATCGACTTCACCGTCCTTTTCTACAATCCCAACATCCACCCCACGGCGGAATACGAGTTGCGCAAGGAAGAGAATATCCGTTACGCGGAAAAGCTCGGTGTACCCTTCGTGGACCTGGACTACGACAAGGACCGCTGGTTTGAACGGGTCAAGGGCCTGGAATGGGAACCGGAACGGGGCGCGCGTTGCACCGCCTGTTTCGACATGCGTTTCGAGCGTTCCGCCCTCTATGCCAGAGAACACGGCTTCACGGTCTTTACCAGCACCCTGGGCATTTCCCGCTGGAAGGACATGGCCCAGATCAACGCCTGCGGCGAACGGGCCGCCGCCCGCCATGGGGGCCTGCAGTACTGGACCTACAACTGGCGCAAGGGCGGCGGCAGCCAGCGCATGATCGAGATTGCCAAGGAAGAAAGCTTTTACCAGCAGGAATATTGCGGCTGCGTCTATTCCCTGCGCGATTCCAACCACCACCGCATCGCCCAGGGCCGCCCCAAGATCGTTCGCGGCGTCCAGTTTTACGGACGGGGCGAAACGGCCGGCGCGGCCCCCCCCGCAGTCGGCGCCGACGACGACATCAGCAAGCGGTAACGGTCACCGGGGCCGATGATCTCCAGCAAGGGATAGTGCGCCGACAGCCCCCGCGCCTTCAGCCACGCCTTGAGGGCGGAGTACGCCTTGAGGGAGGCCACCGCGTGGTAGGCATTCACCTCGACGCTCACCGCCATCTGCCGCGGCCACACCCCTTGCTGCAAGCCCGCAGGCACCGGGCTGCCGGGATTCACCAGAACCCCCACCCGCGCCTTCACCGCCGCCGATTGTCCTCCCTGCTCCTGCTCTACGAGGGTCATGGCCGAAGCCGGCTTCAACCCCGCTGACAGCAAGCGCTTTTTCAGCGACTCCCGGGCCTTCACCATATCCGGATAACGGCCAGCAAATGGTTCATAAACATAGAGATAAGGCCCCATTGACGCCCTATCCACCGTCGCCTGACGGAAGACCCCTAGCCACAGCAAGGTAAACAGGAGCATGGCCAGGAAGGCCACGAAGGGCCATAACCAGCCCTTGCGCCAGTTGCGCCGCGGTACCTGTTGCGCTACCGGTTCATCAGCCATCCGCCCACTCCTCCCAAAGGGTTTGCCAGGAAAAACAGGGGCCTGGATCCCATTTTCGCCCCGGGGCGATATCCGCGTGCCCCACCACGCGCTCCCGCGACAGAGCCGGAAAGAGCGTTTGCAAATCCCGCCCCAAATGCCCCAGGGCGCGGTATTGCTCCGGTGTAAAAGGCCGCGTCGCCGTCCCTTCCAATTCTACCCCGATACTATAATCGTTGCAGGCCGGACGCCCCGCCCATTGGGATTGACCGGCGTGCCAGGCGCGCTGAAAAACGCCGACATGCTGCCATAATGCTCCGTCGCGGGGAATGAAAAAATGGGCCGAAACCCGCAGGTGGCGGATCCCGTCATAATAGGGGTGGCGCTCGAAATCCAGCTCGCCCATGAAAAAGCGCTGCACGTCCCCGCTGCCGAAGGTGTCCGGCGGCAGGCTGATCGCATGAACGACCAGCAGATCCACGGCAATGGGCGGGCGTTGGTCAAAAAACGGCGATGGCGCGCGCCGGGCCGCCCCATGCCAGCCCTGGGCGTCGAAAACGCTCACGGCTGCTCCTCGCCTGGCAGATCTTTCACCGACTCCACCAGACGATGCAGGGCCTGGGGCCGCGCCTCCACCTGCAAGGGCCGCAGGTAGCGGCCATCCTTGAAGAGAAAGAGCGCCGGTAGGTGATAAACCTCAAACTCCTGGGTCAGCCCCATGTCGATACCGGCATCCACCTCCCAGACACGCAGATCCTCGCGGGTCATCTCATACTCCCGCAGCAAACCCCGCCAGATGCGGCAGGAATGGCAGCCCGCCGAGCTGAAAAAGAGGATAATCAGGCCCCGCTCCGCCGCCATCCGCTGCCAGAAACCCAATTCGGATATTTTTTCCATTACCTTCTCCCCCTCCCTGGCTCCATCACGCCGGCCATGGCCGATGATCGCCAAGGCCCATCGCGAATAGGTATGGCGCAAACACCATGCCCTGAAGCGTTACCTACACCCAAGCATCTCGATCCGGCTTGGGTGCAGTCTACTTCTTGCATGCGTTAATATGCAGATCTCCCTCATCCTACCATAATATCCTGGCGGAATTCGGATCTGCACCAGCCTGGACGGAAGGGTCCGCCGCGCCGCCTGGTCCTGTCGCCACGGCCTATCCATTTGCTCCGCCGCTGCCCGGGTTTTCCAGGTCCACCAGGCTACAGCTTGTTTTCCTGCTGGCCAGACAGTCGGCGTCGCCCGGGACATAATCAAAAGAACAGGATTTCTTTTGCAGATCCAGCCAGTCCTCCCGAGGATATTTCCCTTCCGGGAGATTCGGCGGGAAATATACGCACATACCGCATAACATTTGTGCTTTGCTTGTTTCGCCGCTCATGAAGGGTCGCTCCTCGCCGTATTGGGCAAAAAATATATCCATTTATCCCATCGTTGCACCCGCCGGAAGCGGCATCATGCCGGCCCGCCAGGGGCCATCCGCAGGCCGGCCGTCAGCCGCACTTGAATGGGGTGGCGCCGGGCCCCGTGCCCTCCCCTGGACTGATTTACCGCGCCTTTCATGTCCTCAAGGGCTGAGATCATGCCGTTTCCTCCGGTCGTTGGGAAGCTTTGGGAAAAGCATATAGATACCATCCGATCTCAGGTATCCTGGAGAAGCCCTTCCGCCTTCAGGGCCGATTGCACCGCCGACCGCATGGATACCCGCTCCTGATACGCCTGGAGTACCGGCCATTGCTCCAGTTCAATGCCCACATGCCGGCCCCAGCCCAATACCGTAAAGAGATAGGCGTCGGCTACCGAGAAGCCCTCGCCCAGCAACCAATCCTTGCCCTCCAGTTGCCGGCTGACCGTGCTCAGGCGCCGCCCGAGTTGGGCAGCGGCCACCGCCTTCCATTCCTCGGGCGCCTGCGGATTGAATAAGGGAGAAAAACCCTTATGCAGTTCCGTAGAGATGAAATTGAGCCACTGCATGAGCCGGTAGCGCTCCAGCGTGCCCAGGGGCGGGGCGAGCTTCTTTTCGGGCACGCGGTCGGCAAGGTACTGAATGATGGCCGGCCCCTCGGTGAGCACCTGCCCGTCGTCGAGCAGCAGGGCGGGCACGTAGCCGTCAGGGTTGATGGCGGCATAGTCGGCACCGGTTTCCGTTTTTTTGCTGGCGAGGTCCACCCTTTCCTTGTCGAAGCTGAATCCTCCTTCGTTGAGGATGATATGGGGAGAAAGGGAACATGCGCCGGGGCTGTAATACAATTTCATGGCAATCCACCTCCTGATCGAGCGGTTGGCAGCAAAAGTACCGGGGTTGTTGTGCATGGCTTCAGGCCAGCGCGGCTGGCGCTTCGATGGGATATTAGTACCCCATACAGTTTGTCTTGTGAAGTATGCACTTTCTTGTTATATACATTCAAAAATAATAGTAAGTATGTTTTTAGTAAGTATGAATGAAAGGGGATTCCCAACCTTGCTCACGGAGGGAAGAGAGATGGCAGAAGAGGAGCCCTGTGCGGTGGATGTCACCCTCCACGTCATTGGCGGAAGATGGAAGGTGCTAATTCTTCAGGATTTATTCACAGGAACCCGGAGGTTCTCGGAAATCCACAGAGCCGTTCACGGCATCACCCAGAAGATGCTCGCCCAGCAATTGCGGGAGATGGAGAGGCACGGCATCGTGAACCGACTGGTATACGCCGAGGTGCCGCCCAAGGTCGAATATTCCCTCACCCCCCTGGGGAAGAGCCTTTGGCCCGTCCTCATGGCGATGCACAAGTGGGGGCTGGAGCAATTGGCGGCGACGGGGAAGCCGGCGCCAGCCGCCCGGGAAAGCGAGCCGCAGGCGGCGGATATTCCTGGGCGTTGAGGAAGGCGGGATCCCGCTTCGGCGGAAAAAGACCCCTGAAGAAAAACGCCCTCAGGGGATCGGGGAGGGAGGGCATGACATCCTAGATCTGCGGATGCCGTCGCCCTTGGGGCTGTTGCAGACGGTTCAGGGCCGAGAGATAGGCCTTGGCGCTGGCGAGGACGATGTCCGTATCCGCCCCCTGACCATTGACGATGCGGCCGTCCTGCTGCAAGCGCACCGTGACCTCCCCTTGGGCATCGGTGCCGGTCGTGATGGCATTGACCGAATACAGCAATAATTGCGCACCACTTGCCACCACCGCTTCGATGGCCTTGAAGGCGGCATCCACCGGCCCTCCGCCCACGGCCGCGGCGGTCTTGGCCACGCCTTCCACCAGGACCTCCACCCGGGCTTCGGGATGGGTGCCCATCTCCGAGCAGACGCGCAGGTAGCCCAGGCGATAGCGCTCCGCCTGCTCCTCCTGGAGATCCTCGTTGACGAGGGCCTGCAGATCCTCATCGAAGATTTCCGCCTTGCGGTCGGCCAACTCCTTGAAGCGCGTGAAGACCATGTCGAGGGCATCCTTGTCCAGATGGATACCCAAGGCCTCCAGGCGCGCCCGCACCGCCGCCCGGCCCGAGAGCTTGCCCAGGGTCATGCGGTTGGCCGCCCAGCCCACGTCCTCGGCGCGCATGATCTCGTAGGTCTCCCGGTGCTTGAGGACACCGTCCTGATGGATGCCCGACTCGTGGGCAAAGGCGTTGGCCCCGACGATGGCCTTGTTGGGCTGGATCGGGAAACCGGTGATGGTGGACACCAGCTTGCTGGTGGGCACGATCTGGGTGGCGTCGATGCGGGTGTCGCAGGAGAAGACATCGGCGCGGGTGCGCACCGCCATGACGATCTCCTCCAGGGCGGCATTGCCTGCCCGCTCGCCCAGACCGTTGATGGTGCATTCCACCTGCCGCGCCCCGTGCTGTACCGCCGACAGGGAGTTGGCCACCGCCAACCCGAGGTCGTTGTGACAATGGACGGAGAAAACCGCCTGTCCGGCGTTCGGTATCCGCGCGCGCAGGTTAGCGATGAGCTGCCCGAAACGATCCGGAAGATTGTAACCCACGGTGTCCGGAATATTGATGGTGCGCGCCCCGGCGTCGATCACGGCCTCAATGACCCGGCAGAGGAAGTCCTCCTCCGACCGACCGGCATCCTCCGGTGAAAACTCCACGTCGTCGCAATATTGCCGGGCGAGCTTCACCGCCGCCACCGCCCGCTCCAGGACTTCATCGGGAGACATACGCAATTTGGCCTGCATGTGTACCGGGCTGGTGGCGATGAAGGTATGGATGCGCCCCGCCGCCGCCCCGGCGATGGCGTCCCCGGCGCGGCGGATATCCTCGTCCCGGGCCCGGGCCAGGGCGCAGATGCGGCTATCCCTCACTGCTGCGGCGATGGCTTGCACTGCGGCAAAATCGCCGTTGCTGGCAGCGGGGAAGCCCGCCTCGATGACGTCCACGCGCAAGCGCTCCAGGGCCTTGGCGATACGCAGTTTCTCGTCGCGCGTCATGGCTGCGCCCGGCGACTGCTCACCATCGCGCAACGTGGTGTCAAAAATGATCAAGTGTTCTTTAGTTAGACGCATGAATCACCCTTCCCGGATTGTCGGATGGATTGTACCGCGTCGGCGGGTTTTCACGAAGGGTGCGCCGGCGTCCCTTATCCAGCAGTCTGGCGCTGCAACCAGCGGTACACCGTTCGCTCACAAACTCCCAGCACATCTGCCACCTGGCGCCTGTTGCCATGATAACGACGCAACAATTCGTCGAGGTTGTCAGGGTGCAGTCCAGTCTTTCCCGGCTCGGGGAGCGACGGACGCTCTGCTGTCGGCAGGGCGGCTTTGCGCGATACTGCCCAATCCAGATGCCGGGGCTGAATGACTGGGCCATCCGCCAGCGCCGCCGCCTTTTGCAGAATATTGCGCAACTCCCGCACGTTGCCCGGAAAATCGTAGGCACACAGACGAATCTCCGCCTCCTTGGACAAGCTCCAACCCCCGCCCCAGTTCCTGCCAATGCGATCCAGCAAAACTTTGGCGATACCCGCGATATCTTCGCGACGCTCACGCAACGGCGGCAAATCAATGGTAATGGCCGCCAAACGATAATAGAGATCTTCGCGAAAGGCCCGCTGTGTCGCCATCTCCAGCAGATTGCGATTGGTGGCAGCCACTACGCGCACGTCTGCATGCAGGGTTTCCGCTCCGCCCAGACGCCGAAAGCTACCCGTTTCCAGTACGCGCAGCAGCTTGGCCTGCATGGCAAGCGGTAGTTCACCGACCTCATCCAGAAACAGAGTGCCGCCATGGGCCATTTCATACAGCCCGCATTTGCGCCCGAGACAACCGGTGAAGGCACCCCGCTCGTGGCCCAGTATCTCGCTTTCAAAAAGGGTCTCCGGCAAGGAAGCACAATCGACGGTGATGAAAGGACCACTCGCCCGCGCCGAGAACTGATGCAGAGCGTTGGCAGCCAGCTCCTTGCCTACCCCGCTCTCACCGGACAGCAGGATACTGGCATCCGTCCGCCCTGCCATTTCTATATGATGCAGACAGCGCATAAAGGCGGGTGAACGTCCTACCATACGCAACTCACCGCAGGTGATTTCCTCCTCCTGGCGCGGGAGGCGGATGATTTCCTCCCCCAGATAAGCATTACCGTCCTGATCCTTGATGGCATGGCCGCGAATCCGCACATGCTCGGCATGATTCTGGTGGTCATAATGAATGTGACGCACCTCGTGCGCTTCCCCGGTGTTGAACACCGCCTGATGAGGACAATCTTCTCCACGCATGTGACAAGGTACCGGGGAGTGATGGGAGATTTCATGGCAACACTTCCCGACCACCTCATCCGCACGCACGCCGTAGGCATCCTGATAGGCGCGGTTGGCGGCCATAATCCGATAGTCCCGATTGATCAGCACCATGGGATTCTGCTGAATATTGAGCACACTGCCGACATCCAGCCCAATGGACATGTCATTCCGCCTAGCCGTGCCCTCCGATTTCCCAGATCGGGTTCTTTTCCTGTGGTTTATCATATCCAAACCCTTCGATATTTCAGCTACGACCGCTCTATAATACGTATTCTCCAGGTCACCGGATGCAAGAATATTCTTATCACCTCTGAATAATTACTTTTGTCGACAAGTTAGAATGTTATGTTTAACTTACTTGTCATGACTGGATTGTCATGACCTGTCATGACTTACCATGGCATGGCAACCGTCAAAACCACGCAAAATTGCAATACCATAATATTCAAGAAGTGTTATTTACCAGAAATAACAACGTGGTTATATAACCCACCATACAACAACCTGATCTGGCATGCTTTCTGCTTACTGAGATTATCCAGTCACAGAGGAGGTTTTCATGTCAGGATTATATATTATCTGTTTAAGTGGGGTGAGAGAGAAGTTGCAGTTTGCGGCGATGGCGGCGTCGGTTGCGGCTGTT
>NZ_JABBDR010000309.1 GCF_018854495.1 Acidithiobacillus ferruginosus | reverse complement strand
CGCGCCGCGACCGCCGCTTTCTTGGCGGGGAGATCAACGGCAGCGGGGCTATTGACTACCGGACACAACTCCAGCAGATAGCTGGCCAAGCGCTGCTCCGCCGACTCCACACTCAGATGGCGCAGCTCCTTGACCAGAAAATGCAGGCGCATACTGAGCCGCGCCAGCATCTGCCGCATCAGGAACGGACGCTGCTCCAAAGTCGCGACGAAAAGGTCCAGCGGAATCTCCAGTACCGTGGTCGTGGCATCGGCCTGCGCCGTCACCGGATAGCGGCCCCCGAGAAAAGCGACCGCCTCGGCAAAAAGATCATCGGGCTGGATGATTTCGACAATTTTCTCCTGCCCCGTGGCCGCTGCAGTAATCAGATGAATTCGTCCCACCGCCAGGAAATAGAAGGAACGGGCGGGCGATCCCTCGGCAAAGAGAATATCCCCCGACTCCAGAGTCAGGGGCTGGGATTGGGCGAGCAGTGGCGCGATCGTGTCGTTGGGCCATGCGGAAAAAAGCGGGGTGTGGTGCAGGCGAAGCAGCAGCGCCTCCTTGCTATTTCCCATGGGCACCACTTTCTCCAGAGGGGTCGGATTCACGTCTTCTGTCCTGGGTATGATACCGAACAAACCGGCTGATACGGGTTATTTGGAGGCTGGGGCCGGAATCGAACCGGCTTCCACGGCTTTGCAGGCCGCTGCATGACCATTCTGCCACCCAGCCTTAAAAGAAAAGGGAAAGACTGACGCTTTCCCTCGATTGTGGAGCGGGAAACGAGGCTCGAACTCGCGACCCCAACCTTGGCAAGGTTGTGCTCTACCACTGAGCTATTCCCGCATGGCCGCAGAGATTACCGGGATCACTGTTCCCTGTCAAGATGAGCCCCACTACTGCCCTGCAGGCTGGGCCAGGCGGTGCGCAAGTAGCCCACCATACTCCAGAGTGTCATCGCCGCCGCGACGATCAGGAGAGCGGTCCCCAGAGTGCGTGCGGACAATCCCCGCACCGGGCGCTCGTAGACCAGCAGCAGGATCGAAATCATCTGCGTAGCCGCCTTCGCCTTACCCAGCCAGGAGACGGCCACCTTTTTGCGCTCACCCACCTCGGCCATCCACTCGCGTAACGCTGACACGGTAATTTCCCGGCCGACGATGATGCTGATCAGGATACCAGCCAGGAGTGCCGGCATCTCTCCGGAGGAGGCAATGAGCACCAGTGCAGTAGCCACCATGACCTTATCTGCAACCGGGTCGAGAAAGGTACCAAAAGGTGATACCCCCTGATAACGCCGGGCGAGGTAGCCATCGGCCCAATCGGTAATCGCCGCCACCGCAAAAACTCCGGTGGCGCCGAAAGTGCGCATATCGCCCCCCCAGTAGAAGAGCGCCACGAAAATAGGCACCAACCCGATGCGCAGAATGGTCAGGAAATTGGGCAGCCGTTTTATCACAATCAGGCACGTCCTACGTGAAAGAAATCATATATCCGCTGCGCGAGCTCCAGATGGATACCCTCCACGCGCTGCAAATCCTCCATACCGGCGTCACGAATACCGCGTAAGCCGCCAAATGCGCGCAACAACGCCACCCGCCGTTTCGGCCCGATCCCGGAGATGCTGTCCAGATCGGACTCCTGCCGTGCTTTGCCGCGGCGCGCGCGGTGACCGGTAATGGCAAAACGATGGGCTTCGTCGCGGATTTCCTGAATTACCAGCAGTGCCGGGTCATCATCGTCCAATTGTCGCGGGACCGCCCATCCGGGGATATGCAGCATCTCCAGCCCTGGGCGCCGCGTCGTCCCCTTCGCCACCCCGCATAACTGGATGCAACCGATCTCCAATGCGTCCAGAGCCGCCTGCGCACGAGCCACCTGTCCGGCACCACCGTCAATGAAGACGATCTCCGGCAAGGCCAGGCCCTCTTTCTGCAGCCGCGCATAGCGGCGATGGACGGCCTGCTCCATAGCCGCGTAATCGTCGCCACCCCGGATATCGCGAATATTGAAGCGGCGATATTCGTTCTTCAGTGCCCCATCTTCACCGAAAACCACACAAGATGCCACAGCCACCTCGCCCCGGGTATGACTGATGTCAAAACACTCTACTCGCTGCGGCGTCTCCGGAAGTTCAAGGAGCTCCCGCAACAGGAGCATGCGCCGCCGTCCCGCACTGGCCGTCTGCACCCTCTGGCGCAGCGCCCCCATGGCGTTGGTCAGCGCTAACGCCATCCAGCGCTTGCGTGGACCGCGCTGCGGCTGATCGATCATGACCCTGTGCCCGGCTTCGCTGCCCAGCGCCTCCGCCAGGGAGGCCGGTGAACGCGGCAGCACATTGACCAGCAGATTCCCCGGCACCTCTTTATCGCTGTAGAACTGCATGAGAAAGGCTGCTAGCACGTCCGGCGCACGCACTTCTTCAGTATGCCGCGGGAAAACGGAGCGCCCACCCAAATGCCGTCCATTGCGGATAAAACTGACGTACACCACCCACTGCCCATTCTCTTGTGCTGCCGCCAGCACATCAAAATCGCCGCCACCAGCCTGCGCCACATACTGACGCTCCTGAATCTTGGACAACGCGGCGATCTGGTCACGGCGTCGCGCTGCCTCCTCGAAATCCAGTTGCTCAGCCGCCGCTTGCATACGCGCCCCCAGACTGCGAATCGCTTCGTCGCTCTTTCCTTCCAGAAAGCGAATCGTGTCCGCCACATCCCGCGCGTAGTCCTCCCCGCTGATATGCCCAACACAGGGGCCGCTGCAACGACGAATCTGGAACTGCAAACAAGCCCGGCTGCGGTGGTGAAAAGTATGATCGTCACAGGTCCGCAATCGAAAGGCTTTCTGTAACAGCACCATACTCTCGCGTAACGCGGTAACGGCCGGATACGGACCGAAGTAGTGCCCTTTGCCCTTCTGCGCACCCCGGTGCAAACTCATGCGCGGCGTGCCGTGACCGGTTTCTATGAACAGATAGGGGTAACTCTTGTCATCGCGCAGCAGGATATTGTACGGCGGGTGGTGGCGCTTGATGAGATTCGCCTCCAGCACCAGCGCTTCCGTCTCTGTGTGGGTGACCACCACCTCCACCCGTGTTACCTGCGCCAACATCGCCAGCGTTTTTGGCGTATGGCGCTGCTTCTGAAAATAGGAGCTCACGCGGCGCCGAAGATTGCGGGCTTTACCCACATAGAGCAGGCGACTGCCCTGGCCGAACATCTGGTAAATACCGGGCTGGCTGGTCAACGTCCGCAGAAACTCTCCGGGAACGAAGGGTGTGTCCACGGCACCGTCAGTGTTCTCGAACTGCTCTACCCGTTCAGAATCCATAAAATCTCAGGGCCGTTCAATCCCCGCAGTGCTCATTCAGCGTCTAGCCTGCGCAGATACTCCCACGTGAAAATCCCGGTATTGTGGCCATCACTGAAATGCAACTGCACCGCGTAATGGCCTACCGGCACCACCTCCACAACACCCACCTGCTCCTTACCGGTGATGATCTGCGCCTGATCGGGCGTGTGCCCTTTGCACTCCGCGCAGGGGCATTCTACCCGGAGGTGTTCGAAGGTCAGGCGGCTGGTATGGCCGTCGGCCCAGTCGACTTCCATGACGCGGCTGATCATGAGGGGGCGAATCTCCAGGGGCTGGGTACGGGGATCGGACATGTTTACCTCTCAAGGGACCGGGCTGGTCAGAAATACGCCTCTAGGGTACAATCCACGCCCTCTAAAGGGAATGCCCAGAAGGACTATAGTATGAAGATTTCCGCCTTTGATATCCGCCCCGGCAATATTCTCGAATATGAAAAAGGGCTCTGGCGCGTACTCAAAACTGACTTCGTCAAGCCTGGCAAAGGCGGCGCCTTCGTGCAGGTCGAGATGAAAAATATCGAGACAGGCACCAAGTCCAATACGCGCTTCCGCTCCGGAGAAACCATGGAGAAAGCCGTCGTCGAACCCCGTACCATGCAGTATCTCTATGCCGATGCCACCGGGTATATCTTCATGGACAATGAGAACTTCGAGCAACTCATCCTCAGTGAGGACCTGCTCGAAGGACAGACAGGTTATCTCCTCCCCAACACCGAGATTCAGGTCAACCTCCACAATGAACGACCTATCGGCGTTGAGTTGCCGCCTGTGGTTATTTTAGAGGTGCGTGAAGCCGAGCCTTCCATCAAGGGGCAAACCGCTACTGGTTCCTACAAATCCGCACAGATGGAGACCGGCATTACGGTTATGGTGCCGCAGTTTGTGAACGCGGGCGAAAAAATTCGGGTGAATACGGTGGATGGTAGTTACATTGACCGCGCCTGACAGAGCGTAACCGGACGGTTATACCACCGGACCAGCAAAACGCCCGGCGCAGTTCACGACGCCTGAGTGGTGGTCCGGACGCCGTCCAAGGCGCCTTTGGCGGGTATCACCCAGACAAACACTTCTCCCTTGCCAACCATCCCGAGATGGCGGCGGGCCAGCTCTTCAACGGCACGGCTTCCCGTTTGCAGGCTCGTCACCTGCGCCGCCAGAAGGTCATTGCGGGCTTCCAGTTGCTTCAAAATCACCTGCTTGATTTCCAGTTTCCGGTGCAGGTTCTCCATGTTCCACCAGCTACCCGCACCAAACCAAAGCGGATATTGCAGGGCACACAACACGGCCAAAAGCATGAAATCCACAAGGCGCATCTCTGCCTTGGCGGTATCTATCCAGCTTTTTACGCGCGCCCGGTAACCCATGCCGCAAAATCCTCGAAAATTTAATGGCTCAGTAAATATTCCATTAAATATCTTTTTAGTCGAGATTATAAAAAGTTGCAAGGCCGGGGTAACGGGCAGCATCCCCCAAATCTTCCTCGATACGCAATAGGCGGTTGTATTTCGCCACCCGGTCGGTACGCGACAAAGAACCTGTTTTAATCTGGCCACAACCCGTAGCCACGGCCACATCGGCCAGTGTGGTATCCTCGGTTTCTCCGGATCGGTGCGACACGATAGCCGTATAACTATGGACTTTGGCCATCTCGATGGCCGCCAGGGTTTCAGATAACGTACCGATCTGATTCAGTTTAATAAGGATGCTATTGGCGACACCGCGCTCGATGCCCTCACGCAGGATCGTCGTATTCGTTACGAATATATCATCACCCACCAACTGCAAACGGTCACCAAGGCGGTCGGTGAGGGTGATCCAGCCTTCCCAGTCATTCTGATCCATGCCATCTTCAATGCTGATCAGTGGATAACGATCAGCCAGCGCCGCCAGATAATCCACGAACTGGGCACTATCCAGTTCACGCTTTTCGCTAGCCAGGTGATAACGTCCATCCCGATAAAATTCACTGGAAGCGACGTCCATGCCCAGCCAGATATCTTTGCCCGGCTGATAACCCGCCTTGTTGATGGCGTCCATGAGCAGCTCCAGGGCAGCCTCGTTGGAGGGCAGATTCGGAGCAAAGCCGCCCTCGTCACCGACTGTCGTTGCCAGTCCGCGCGATTGCAGCACGGCTTTCAGGCTGTGGAACACCTCCACCCCCATCTGCAAAGCCTCGGAGAACGACTCCGCGCCCGCCGGGATCAGCATGAATTCCTGCATGTCCACGTCGTTATCGGCATGGGCACCACCATTGATGACATTCATCATGGGAACGGGCAACTGCAGCGGGCCCAAGCCACCGATGTAGCGGTACAAGGGCTGGCCAGCCGCGTGGGCAGCCGCATGGGCCGTCGCCAATGAGACGCTCAGGATCGCATTGGCGCCGAGGCGTGCCTTATTTTCGGTGCCATCCAAGGCACAGAGAGCCGCATCAATATGCTCCTGCTCTTCGGCTTCCATGCCAAGAAGCGCATCCTGAATCTCGCCATTGACGTGTTCAACGGCCTTGCGCACTCCTTTGCCGCCGTAGCGCTGGCCACCATCGCGCAACTCCACGGCCTCGCGCTCACCGGTGGAAGCGCCACTAGGAACGATCGCACGGCCCATGCCGCCGTTGTCGAGATAGACCTCGGCCTCCACGGTGGGGTTGCCGCGCGAATCGAGAACTTCACGGGCTTGGATGCGGACAATGGCACTCATACTAACTCCTCAGGGTGGTTTTCAGGGAAATCCTGGTTTTTTACAAGATGATCAATGTGCTGGAGAATGCGCAACAGGTCCTCCATACGTCCCAGCGGCCAGGCGTTGGGTCCATCGGACAAAGCATCCGCCGGATTCGGATGAGTCTCCATGAAGAGCCCTGACACGCCCGCCGCCACGGCGGCCCGCGCCAGCACCGGGATAAATTCGCGCTGACCGCCGGACCGGTCACCCTGACCACCGGGGAGCTGTACGGAATGGGTCGCATCAAAGACCACCGGGCATCCTGTCTGACGCATCACCGCAAGGGAGCGCATATCCGATACCAGGTTATTGTACCCGAAGGAGGCGCCGCGCTCGCAGACCATGATCTGCTCATTGCCGGTAGCCTTGGCCTTGCTGGCGACGTGCAGCATATCCCAGGGCGCAAGAAACTGGCCTTTTTTGATGTTGACCGGCTTTCCGGCAGCAGCGACAGCCTGAATGAAATCGGTCTGTCGGCAGAGGAAGGCGGGCGTCTGCAGCACATCGACCACCTCCGCCACGGCAGACACGTCTTCTTTTTCATGAACATCCGTAATGACCGGCACCCCGACTTCCCGGCGGACCTTTTCGAGAATACGCAGTCCCTCGTCCATACCCGGCCCACGGAAACTTTGCCCCGAAGAGCGGTTCGCTTTGTCGTAGGAACTCTTATAAATAAAAGGGATGCCGAGGCGTGCGCAGATATCGCGCAGATCTTCCGCCGTGCGCAACGCCAGGGATTCGCTCTCGATCGCACAGGGGCCGGCCATCAGAAAGAGTGGATGCCGCAGACCTACTTCGAAGCCACAGAGTCTCATGTCGTACCGTCCCGTTCCCGCTGGGCGATGGCGGCGCGCATAAAGGCGTCAAATAATGGATGTCCCTCACGCGGGTTACTGGTGAACTCCGGGTGAAACTGGCAGCCCAGAAACCAGGGATGGTCCGGCAACTCCACCACTTCCACCAGTTCACTGTCCGCGGAGAACCCCGTGTAACGCAACCCTGCCACCGCCAATGGATCACGGTAACGGTTGTTGAACTCGAAGCGATGGCGATGGCGCTCGTGAATCCGCTCCTGCCCGTACGCCAGCATTGCCAGACTGTCGGGTTCAAGGCGGCATTCCTGCTCCCCCAACCGCATGGTACCGCCGAGATTTCCCCCCTCCTCCCGGTACGCCTTGTGGCCTTCCGGGTCGGACCACTCGGTCATCAGCGTAATGACCGGGGCCGGAGTCTGAGGGTCCAGTTCGGTACTGTTAGCGTTCATCAGACCAGCGCAATGCCGCGCGAACTCGACAACCGCGAGCTGCATGCCAAGGCAAATGCCGAGATAAGGCACCTTCCGCTCCCGTGCGTGGCGGATGCTGGCAATTTTACCCTCGGTGCCCCGCCCGCCGAAACCACCCGGCACCAGAATGGCATCCGCTTCCGCGAGTATCTCCGTCCCCCGCGTTTCGACATCTTCCGCATCCACATACAGGAAGCGCACACTCCGTCGCGCCCGCAATCCCGCGTGAAGCAAGGCCTCCGCCAGAGACTTGTAAGACTCGGTTAGCCCCACATATTTGCCCACCAGGGCAATCATCACCTCACCTTCCGGGTGTTCGAGGGCATTTATGATACCCTTCCAAACGGAAAGGTCCGGGGCTGGCAGATGTAGTCCGAGATTCTGCACCACCAGATCATCCAGACCCTGGGCATGGAACAGCAACGGAATACGATAGATGCTGTCGGTGTCGATCGCCGAAATGACGGCCTTTTCCGGCAGGTTGGAAAAAAGCCCGATTTTGGCCCGGTGGTCGGCAGGTATGGGCCGGTCAGCACGACAAAGCAACACATCCGGCTGGATACCGATGGCACGCAGTTCACGCACCGAGTGCTGGGTCGGTTTGGTTTTCATCTCCCCGGCGGACGCCAGATAGGGTACCAGCGTCAAATGCATGAAGAGGGTGTCACCCCGTTCCTCCTCTACCGCCATCTGCCGGATCGCTTCCAGAAAGGGCTGCGATTCGATGTCGCCGACGGTACCACCGATCTCCACCAGCGCCACATCCGCGTCCGCCGCACCCAACCGGATGCGCCGCTTGATCTCATCGGTGACATGGGGGATGACCTGCACCGTACGTCCCAGATAGTCGCCGCGCCGTTCTTTTTCAATGACCGTCTGATAAACCAGACCGGTGGTGAAATTGTTGCGCTTGCCCATCCGCGTCGAGAGGAATCGTTCGTAATGCCCCAAATCCAGATCCGTTTCCGCGCCATCGGCGGTGACAAAAACCTCACCGTGCTGAAAGGGGCTCATGGTGCCTGGATCGACGTTGATATAGGGGTCTAGCTTGAGCATGGTGACCTTCAGCCCACGCGCCTCCAGCAGTGCACCAAGCGCCGCGCCAGCGGCGCCCTTGCCCAGAGAAGAAACCACCCCACCTGTTACGAAAATGTATTTGCTCATAGGACCCGCAGCGCGCGTTTAACCTGCGCATGGTAGCCAATTCGGACGTGCGGCACAACGCAAACCGCCTTTCTATGGCCGCCCGTACGCGGTTCCCGCTGCCTTGACATTTTGCCTTGAAACCAAAGCGCGGGGGGGACTGTAAACCTCCGCCCCAGAGGGCCTACTTCAGCGTCGCCATGTCAATCACAAAGCGATACTTTACATCGCTCTTGAGCATTCTTTCGTAGGCGGTATTGATGTAGTCCATGGGGATCATCTCGATATCCGAACCGATCCCGCGCTGCGCGCAGAAATCCAGCATCTCCTGCGTTTCCCGGATACCACCGATAAGGGAGCCCGCGAGCTGCCGACGCTTAAAAATCAGGTTGAAGACTTCTGGTGACGGATGGGGCTCTGCCGGCGCACCCACCAGCGTCATCGTACCATCCCGCTTGAGCAGATTCAGGAAGGCGTCCAGATTATGGGACGCTGCCACCGTATTGAGGATAAAATCGAAGCTGCTGGCATGGCTGGCCATTTGTGCGTCATCTTTGGAGATGCAGACCTCATCCGCCCCCAGCCGCTTACCATCCTCCACTTTGCCGGGGGAGGTGGTGAACAGCACCACATGGGCGCCCATGGCGTGCGCCAACTTGACGCCCATATGACCAAGGCCGCCCAGACCCACAATGCCGACCTTTTTGCCCGGCCCGGCACCCCAGTGGCGCAAGGGCGAGTACGTGGTGATACCGGCGCAGAGCAGCGGTGCCACACTCGCCAGATCTTTTTCATCATGCTGAATCTTCAGCACAAAGGATTCTTTGACCACCACGCTCTGGGAATAGCCGCCGTAGGTATTTTCGCCGCCGAATACCGGGCCGTTGTAGGTTCCGGTGAATCCGTTATCGCAGTACTGCTCCTCACCCTCGTCACAGGACGGACAGTGCCCACAACTGTCCACCATGCAACCGACACCGGCAAAATCACCAACTTGAAAATTTTTGACATCCTTACCGACGGCAACGACACGACCCACGATTTCGTGGCCAGGAACAGCGGGATACAGCGTGTTTTTCCACTCATTGCGGGCGGTGTGCAAATCGGAATGGCAGACACCGCAAAAGAGTATATCTATCTGGACATCATCCGGACCCGGCTCACGACGCAGGACTTCGTAGGGCGCCAACGGACTGCGGGCAGTCTGAGCAGCGTAGGCTTTTGTCTTGATCATGATCATGTTCTCCTGTCATTGCATACCGTCCGGTTGGTTTACAGAATAGGCAATGCTCAAGTTGGCGTCAAGGCGCCAACCGCGCCAACCGCAATTTCCCGAGGATTGCCCCTTCAGTCCTCCTCCAGAGATACCGGCAGGTCGGTCCCCAGAAGGCGGGTTTCCAGTTTTTTGATGTCGTCCCGCAGCGCCGCTGCCTGCTCAAACTCCAGGTTGCGGGCGTGACGGTACATGGCCTCCTCCAGTTCCTTGATTTTCTTGGCAACGGCTTGGGGATCACGGAGCACGCGATAATCCGCATTTTTTTCTGCGGCATGCGCGGCAGGTTGTGCATTGCGGCGATAGACCCCCTCAATCATGTCCGACACCGGCTTGACGATGCCGCGCGGGGTGATGCCGTGCGCCGCATTGAACTGCAACTGCTTTTCCCGGCGGCGGTCGGTTTCGGCTATGGCCCGAGCCATGGATTTGGTGATACTGTCCGCATAGAGAATGGCTCGTCCATGCAAATTACGCGCGGCGCGCCCGATGGTCTGAATCAAGGACCGCTCCGAACGCAGGAAGCCCTCCTTATCCGCATCCAGTATGGCGACCAACGCCACCTCCGGCATATCCAGGCCTTCCCGCAGCAGGTTAATCCCGATCAGCACGTCGAACACCCCGGCGCGCAGATCGCGAATGATCTCCACCCGCTCCACCGTTTCGATATCAGAGTGCAGATAACGGCATTTGATGCCCAGCTCATGCAGATAATCGGTCAGATCTTCGGCCATCCGCTTGGTCAGCGTCGTCACCAGAATGCGCCAACCGTTACGTACAACGATGTTGATTTCACTGATTAGATCGTCGACCTGCCCTTTCGCCGGACGAATATCCACAGCCGGATCGACTAGGCCGGTGGGCCGCACCACCTGCTCCACCACCTGCCCGGAGTGCTCCAGCTCGTAGGGACCGGGCGTTGCGGAAATAAACACGGTCTGCGGCATCAGCGACTCGAACTCGGGGAACATCAAGGGCCGATTGTCCAGCGCCGAGGGCAGCCGGAACCCGTATTCCACCAGGGTTTCCTTGCGCGAACGGTCGCCCTTGTACATCCCCCCGAACTGCGGGACCGTTACATGGGATTCGTCCATGAATAGCAGGGCATCCTTGGGGAGGTAGTCCATCAGGGTCGGCGGTGCCTGACCGGGCACCCGTCCCGAGAGGTAGCGGGAGTAATTCTCGATCCCCGAGCAATACCCCAGCTCGGCCATCATCTCCAGATCAAAGCGGGTGCGCTGCTCCAGCCGTTGTGCCTCGACCAGCTTGTTGGCGCGGCGCAGATCCTCCAGACGCGAGCGAAGCTCATCTTTAATAGCGTCCAGCGCCGCGAGAATGGTCTCGCGCGGAGTGACGTAATGGCTTTTGGGGTAGATGGTGTAGCGCGGCAAACGGGTGATGGTCTTGCCGGTCAGGGGATCGAAGAGCGAGATGCGTTCCAGTTCGTCGCCAAAAAGCTCGATCCGAACGGCTTCGTCCTCGCTTTCTGCGGGCCATATATCGATGACATCGCCGTTGACGCGAAAGGTGCCGCGCTTCATTTCCAAAGGATTGCGGCTGTATTGCATCTCCGCCAGACGCCTGAGGATGGCGCGTTGATCCATGGTGGAGGACTCGCGCAGATGCAGAATCATGCCATGGTAGGAGGCGGGATCACCCAGACCGTAGATAGCCGAAACGGTGGCCACGATGATGACATCCGGCCGTTCCAGCAGGGCCTTGGTGGCGGAGAGGCGCATCTGCTCGATGTGGTCATTGATAGCAGCGTCCTTTTCAATGAAGGTGTCGGAGGAAGGAACGTAGGCCTCCGGCTGGTAGTAATCGTAATAACTGACGAAATACTCCACGGCATTGTGGGGAAAGAACGCGCGCATTTCCGCATAGAGCTGCGCTGCCAGGGTCTTGTTGGGCGCCATGATGATGGCGGGCCGGTGGGTGATGGCGATGACATTGGCCATGGTGAAGGTCTTGCCCGAACCGGTCACCCCCAACAGGGTCTGGAAATATTCACCAGCGCCAAGGCCGTTCACCAACAGACGGATAGCCTCCGGCTGGTCGCCCTGCGGCGAGAAACTGCTCTCCAGGATAAAGCGCTTGTCCATGCTCTGCTCCGATCGGCTGATACCACCAACCATACACGCTGGCAGCCGTCAGCGAAAAGAGGCACGCTCCTGCTTCCCTGAGTGCCACCGGTCCTCTACAATGGCGCCAATGATCTATTGTCCGATTATTCCTATGCGCCTGTAGCTCAACTGGATAGAGCAACGGCCTTCTAAGCCGTAGGTTACAGGTTCGATTCCTGTCAGGCGCACCATATAAAACAAGTAGTTGAGCAAGTAGGTGGTGACTGAAAACGCCTCATCTTGAATTTGCACCGCAAATGCACCACACTGATACTGAAACGGTGGGCAAGAAGAGGGGCAAGATGGCGTCCGTGACTCCAAGTTATGACCGGGACGGGGAACACATCGGCTGGCAAGTTGCAGTTCGCAAGCGCGGCTTTCCGGCGCAGTATAAAACCTTTAGAACGAAAGCCGAGGCGATGGGCTGGGCTGCTGTTACCGAATCGGAGATGGTGCGAGGGGTCTTTGTCCAGCGTACGGAGTCTGAACAGACTACATTGAATGACTTGCTGTGCCGATACTCCAAAGAGGTGCTGCCCACGTTGAAAGGCGGCTACCGGGAGCAATCAAGGATAAAGGCGTTGCAAGCCGGGCTTGGGGCGTATTCGCTAGCGTCACTCAATTCATCATTGATCGCAAAATACAGAGACAGTCGCCTATCCACGATCAGTGAAAAGACCGGGCGGCTGGTTAGCGCCCAGACCGTCAAACATGAGTTGGGTTTGCTTCAACGTGCAATGAAGATGGCCGCCATAGAATGGGGTATCGCGTTGCCCGGCGGAATACCGACCGCCATGGTGAAAAAGCCGTCCCTGCCCTCTGCGCGAGATCGCCGCCTGGTCGATGACGAAGAAGAAAGGCTACTGGCCGCATGCGCCGAAGCACGAAATGCCTGGCTGCGTCCTGTGATCATCTTTGCCATTGAAACCGCCATGCGGGCCGGTGAGATATTGGAGAAGTGGGAACTTGATAAAGAAACCGGCAATCAAGAGAAAAAGGGCGTCGGCCTGCAATGGTCAGACGTGGATCTGAAAAAACGCACCGCTCACCTGCCAAAAACCAAGAATGGCGATGCACGCACAGTGCCTCTCTCTCGTCGCGCAGTGGCGACGCTGGAAGCCTTGCCGCGCAATCTGGACGGGCGCGTGTTCGGGGTTACTTACGAGGGGATACATCAATCCTATGTGCGCGCCTGCCGCCGTGCTGGTATCACCGGGCTAACCTTCCACGACCTGCGCCACGAAGCCACCAGCCGCCTCTTTGAGAAGGGCCTGAATCCGATGCAAGTAGCGGCTATCACCGGGCACAAAACTTTGCAGATGCTGAAGCGTTATACCCATCTACGGGCGGAGGACTTGGCAAAACTGCTGGGGTGACGACAAGATAGAACGTAGCCAATGCCACACCCAGGGTAGTCAACGCGACAGGTTCATTTACAGCTCCAAACTGCCCTCATTACCCATGCCCATGGCGCGTCACAGAGAGCCAGTCACCTATGGACTTTTTGCGGCCGATACCATTGGTCAACCTTAATTCCGCGATGACGTAAGGGAAAAATAGCGTGAAGGGCCCAATCTGTCAGGTTTTTCGGTATAATGAGCTCGAACAAAAGACACACCTACCGGGTGACTGACAGGGGGACCCAGATGACAAAAATGGCACGAACCGTGCGTCCTTTCAAGCTGGCTGCAACGGAAGAACCCATGACCGCCCAAGCGGGGTTGATTTTGCAGGGAGAATTTATCCGAGGCGTGGGCTTTCATCGCTGGTTGGAACAGGAAATGCCCAAGCCGGGCAGCAAACGGGGTTATGGTGCGGTGCAACAGAGCCATCATCAATTTTGGTGTATGACCGTGTTCTAACATAGCTTAGGCGGCATCCTGTTGATCATCCGGCAGGGTTTCATTAGCCGGTAATCCATCGATGAATTTCATTCCCGCAAAGAGATCACGCACTTTCTCTGGATGGAAAATGGCGATCCAGTGCTTTTCGGCCTGCTGCAGCATCTTGAAGCCCAATCCAAGGAAGCTGTTGCGCGACACGCAGTTTTTGGTGCGCGACGTCCGGTGGCGCACGGTGGCAAAGGTCGATTCAATGGCATTGGTGGTGCGGATATGTCGCCAATGTTCGGCCGGATAATCATAGAAGGCTAGCAATTCCGCCCGATCCTTTTCCAGCTTGGCCACGGCCTTGGGATACTTCGCCTGGTAGTTGCGCACAAAGACCTCCAGAGCTTTCTCTGCGGCCTTCCGACTCTCGGCCATCCAGATTTCCTGCAATGCCGCCTTCGCCTTGTCCTGCTTAGATTTGGGCAGTTCGTTGAGGATGTTGGCGGTCTTGTGCACCCAGCAGCGCTGCTGACGGGTTTCGGGATACGCTTCATCCAATGCTGCCCAGAAGCCCATGGCGCCATCACCAATAGCCAGTAAGGGGGCCGTTTCCAGTCCACGCGCCTGCAAGTCGCGCAGAATCTCCAGCCAGGAGGCCTTGGATTCGCGCAGGCCGTCGCTGACACTGACCGGTTCCTTCTTCCCGTCCGCAGTCACGCCAATAATCACCAGCAGGCAGATGCGCGGATCCTCCTCCGCACGCAGGTTGGTATAGACGCCGTCCACCCACCAGTAGGCATACCGTTTACCTTCCAGCGAACGGCGTTGCCAGGCGGCATGCTCTTCCGCCCACTGCGCCTTGAGGCGTCCCAATGCCGCAGGGGAAAGTCCCTTGGCCTCTTCGCCCAGGAGGATAGAAAACGCCTCCTGCATGTGGCCAGAAGATACCCCATGCAGCAGATACAGCCAGGGGACCGTGGCCGCCACCGTTCGGGATTTACGCACATAAGGTGGCACCAGCGCCGAGTTGAATTTCGTCCCGGAACCAGAGCGGTCCCGAACCTTGGGGACCTTCACGGGTACTGGCCCTAAAGCGGTCACGATCTCTCGCTCCGGCAGGTAGCCGTTACGAACGACCGCCTGACGACCATCCACCATCCTTACGGCAGAAAATCCTTCCAGCAATACCGCCACCTCTGTCTCTATGGCCTGTTCGATCAGGGAACGTGCCGCTCGCCGCAGCACACCCTCTATCCCCAACACGACAGATTTGTCCTAAGAATAATTCGGATATAAACCAGAGCAATACTCCTCGATGCTGGACACCGATCCCGATTTCAGATA
>NZ_JABBDR010000308.1 GCF_018854495.1 Acidithiobacillus ferruginosus | reverse complement strand
TGAAAAACCCACCCATCATGTAAGGCCACATTTTCTGTTCCTCGTCGTTCACTCGCTACGCCACGGACCCAGAACAAACACTCGTTGATGACCATTCAATGCCACTTCAGTGTAGTTGGCTGTGTCCACTTATTCCATCTTCTTTCAGACTATCCAATGGATGGGGAGCACCTCAGCCTTCGGTGTCCTCGCGACTGAGGATATGGTCCTCGGCAAGTCCCTCGACCACCCTACCTCTGCTGCCAATGGTCCCCCCGTTGACGGTTAGATATCTTCCCATCTCACCTCTGCCTCGCGGTAACTTCGGTCCACATATTGGTAACGGCACCCCACATAGATTGCCCAGATGCGATAGCGTTTCTCGCCGACCATGGCGATGGCCTCCTCTTTGTGCTCCTTCAGGCGCCGGACCCAGTGGATGAGGGTCTGGGCGTAGTGGGGGCGGAAGTTTTCCACGTCCAGGACTTCCAGGTGCTGGCCGGCCATTTCGTGGACCTCCCGCCAGAGATGGAGGATCTCGCCGTCGGGAAAGACTCACAAACACCGACGGTTGGAGCGGTAGAATAAAGCCGTGGATAAGGGGCGCGCCAGTAAGGGCAGGAAGCGCGGCACCCAGTCGCGGGCTCGGGAAAGCGTTGACTTTTGATGGCCGTTGAGTTGTGATGGCCACACTAGCAGCTTGAGATTGGAGTGCTGTGCGCGTTTTTCGCCCGTTCGTTCGCCGGATAGCCTTTATGGCCCTGCTTCTACTGTTGCCTTGGATGGTGACACCCGCAGACGCTGCCCCGGCGCTGTGCGCCCTGTCGATGACAGGGGTAGCCGCACACGGCACACAAATGCCGCGTTGCGAACAGGCCCTTGGTGCTCCGGCCCAGCAAGGCACCTGCCTGACTGCTTGCTGCCACCACGATATGATGACGCCGGTAGCGGAGAGTGCCCACAACATCACCCCCGCCATGTCGGCCTTCGCCGTTTCCGTCGCACCCTTGATCACCCTCCCTTCTTCTAAGCCCGTTCCCCATTTTCTCCACGTTGCAGCCCACACTGGTCTTCCCCCACTCTCCGCAGTTCGTTTTCTCATTTAGCCTCCCGCCTGAATCCGCAGTCCCGCGCAC